>JAFQPR010000015.1 GCA_017411605.1 Clostridia bacterium
ATCAAGGTTGAAATTCTGCGAATTTCTCCTTTTTTACCAAAGTCATTTTCTATCTCCGTTTTCACCCTCTCGACGTACACTTGTACGCCTTCGGAGTGAAAAACGAAGATTTTCCCTCAAAATCCCCTTGCCCCTGTCTTTCTTGGAGGCTGTGTATTTTGATGCAACCGACTAAAACACACCGCCACTGTAAAATTTTCACGTTGCCAAAGGCAACATATCGCGTTACGCTAGTAACATATCGCGCCATCAAAAATGGCATATCGCGCAACACCGTGTTGCATATCACTGTTTTGCAAAGCAAAACATTATACTACCTTATACTCGCCCTTATTATAATCAACCGTTATGACCGTGCCGTCGGAATACGTAACACGGTATACGCCCTCGGCGATTTTTTCGTGATTATCTATGAACTCATACTGAAGATGCTTCATAGTATCGTACTCGTCCTCGGCGTGCTTGATAGCGGCAACGGACGCGTCTATCTCCTCGTCCGTCATACAGTAGAGGTCGGTTTTACCCATCCAATCTCTGCCCGCGAACTTACTGTTGATATAGAGCATAGGTCTTGAGCCGAACTCAACGAGGCGTAGCTGCTCAAATCTATCCTTTATCGGGTAGTTAACGGTACCCGAGGTCGCGTTGGACATAACGATACCGTGGTAAACGAGTACCCAGAATGGTATAAGCTCGTCAAAAAGCGGGTTGGGAGATGCGCCCTCGTCAGCCTTTGAATGCACCGAGGTATAAAGCACGTAGTCGGTATCGGCATTCATAAAGTCAAACCAAGCCTCGGATTGGAATCCGCCGAAAAGCTCGGTTGAGAGCTTCGCTATCTTGCGGTAATATTTTACCGTTTCCGCTCTCGTTATCGGGTGATTTGGCGCGCAGCACTTTACGGGCTCGCAAGCCGTTAGCTCGTCAACGTAGTGAAGTCCCTCGAAGCCGTATTCACGAATTACGGGGAGATCACGAACCGCGTATTTTTCGTAGGCGGGCTTAGCGCAAATATGCCAAGGGTCACCGCCTTGTAAACCATTCTTTACATAATCCGAGCGTAACCACGCTTCGGGCTTGCCCTCGTCGTTAAGCTTCATCGTAAGAGTATCGGCGTCCCAAGTTCTTGCAATCTCATACGCGCCCTTACTGTTGGAGTGATTAACGACCATATAGCCATAACTCTTAGCTTTTGCGATAAAGGCTCTGAGTTCCTCGTCCTTACCGAACCTTTCATCCATAGGATAATGATCGGGGAATCTTCCGTCGTGACCGCCGGGACCCCAGCCTACAAGGCATATCTCCGTACCTCTGACGCCTGCCGCCTTCATCGCGTCGATGAGCTTATTGAGTCTTTCGACCGTGCAGGCTATCTTCATCGGGGGCTCGTTTTCAAGCGTCTGACGGCGAACGGGCGTCGGCTGCGGCTTCCATCCCATACGGATACGAAGCTCGATGCAGTCTGCCGCGCGGCGAAGCTGCTCGCGCTCCTCTGCCCTCTCGCGCAGAGGTCTGCAGCCCATAACCTCAATTTGATACTTGCGGTATTCCTTTGCCACGTCAACGTACGTTGAGCCGGGCATTCTTTTATAAACTATAAGGATATCCTCGTCGGGATCGTCACCGTCGAGAACTATCTCGGGGCTTATTCTGTAATCCCCCTCGGCGCATCTTACGAAGAATCTCGCGTCCGTGCTCATCTTCTGCACGTGAATCATAACGGCGCGCTCCGTGCCGCAAATAGCCGCAACGGGCATAGCCGACGTCCTCGAGCGAAACTCCGCTCCCTCACCGCGCTCAACCTTATCGAACGAGGTCATCATAACGCCGTAGCCAAAGTTCGTTGGGTATATAACGTATCCGTCGCTTCCCACGGGTACGGACGTAAGCGCGGAATCAACGCGCAAATACTTGCACGCCTTGCCGCAAAGATCGCTCTTTTTAAAAAGAACTCTTATCTCGTCACCCACCTCGGTAACCGTAGGCACAAGAGGAATGATTTCCCCCGCCATATTTCTTGCCAAAACCTTAAAATTATTGTTCATAACACACTTCTCCGTCAGTTTCAGTATTTTTCTTCTGCTTTAAATATTCTATCTTTTATATACGTATCTTTCAACGCATAAAACAAACAAAAAGTTTTGAAAAACAAACTTCGGTGTTACTTCGCATCGGAAAAGAGTTAAAAACCGTCAGATCGAGCCATTGCTATCGGCGCCGCTCGTACCGTCATCATCCGTATCAAACGTAAGCGTTGTTACCGCCTTGAACTCGATCTCTCCGTATACGCCGCTGACGTATGCCTTACCCGTTACCGTAATAGAGCTTACTATAGACTCAACTCCGTCATCTCCAACGGTAACGGTTATGTAGTTATATCCTACGGATACCGAGGTCGCGCCGATTGATGAAAGAACAGTTTTATATAATGACGGATCAGCCACGTCCGCGCTGAATTTATACACGCCCTCGCTGACCTTTTCCATACTCTTGATGAGTGTCACGTCATAGCCTGTGGAGCTGAGAAGCTGATTTATCTGCAATCTCGCGGCATCCTCGGTCTGCGCAACGGATTCTCCGTCAACAGACAGAGTGCCGTTTTCATATTTAATGCTCGAAGTTGGAAGAGTATTTGAGGTAACGTCTATTTCATAGTAATATTTACCGTTCTTCACGCCGTACTTAACGTTATCGTTCTCGGTAAACTTCTGATCGAGAATGCTCTGCTCGATATTCAGCGTAAACTCACCGTTATCTTCCGTATACTTCTCTTTAATTGTTTTGTCAACCTTAAGCAAAGTGATAAGATCGGCTACTCTGATGCATTCGCTCTCGTTTATTTTATCACTTTCTTTTTCCGCATCGTTATACGAGGAATAAATAAGTGACATAGAAACCGTGGGAGTATTTTCCTCGGACTCGCTCTCTTCAAAAACGAAATCCATCGTCATCTTTTGCACGAGAAGGTCGGAATTGATAGCCATTTTCACGTCAATATCCACGACCTTGTCGCTGAATGTTCCCTCGGAGTAACCCATAGCCTCGCTGATCTCCAAAACGGCGGCTGAGGTATAGCCCGAAAGCTCAAGCTCCCACGTTCCGTCATCGTTTTTCTTGAAGCTCTTGTTCACGCACTCGTCAAGCTCGGCATCTATCTCGGATTCCTCGTCGATATACTCCTTGAATCTCTCAACGTCGGTAACGCAGAAGAACTTCTTATTCGGAGTGGGCTCGGAATTCCAATAAAACATCTTTCCGTCGTCGTATTCGACGGCTACCGTGTAATTTTCCGTCACGCGAAGCTCCTTTACAGAGCTCTCGGTATTAACCTCCGAATAATAGTAATAAGCGTTTCCGTCCTTATTTATAAACACGTCCTTTCCGGTCACGTAGCCCTCTACGTAGTAACCGTAAGCGTTAGCCTTTATAGTCCCCTCGAGATCGCACTCGTACGAGGTCAGGCTATCCATATTATCTTCAACCTTTTCAAGAAGCTCATCCGCGCTCCTCGGCCAGACACCAAGCTTCGCGCCCACGCCGATAAGTATATCGCAGGATACGAGCGATACGCAGCAAATAGCAACGATCATAAGTAGTGCAACGATTTTTTTCATAATTTTTCCCTCTTAATTATTATTTTTTATTTTCGGGCAACACAGCTCACTCCGAAAGCTCAAGCGCGTGCCTGATAACCGTACCGATAGCATCCGCCATACGGATGAAGCCGGGGTCGTTCGGGTGAACGCCGTCCACCGAGAAATCGTATTGATGCGGCGCGTAGCAGAAGGAAAGACCGTCGATAAAGTAAACGTTCTCATCTCCCTCGGCGCGAGCCTTGAGGTAAGACTCCATAACGACGTCGCGGCGGCGGAGAATTTGCTTCCTGTCCTGCTGGCAGGTATAATAGTTAGGCCTTGTTATCATTATGTAAGGCGTTGTCGGATTCTTCTTTCTGTACTCAAGATAGAAGGGATAATGCGTTGCCTTCAGGTACTCGGGATTTGGAACGTTATGGTCGTAATCGCAGACGAAAACGCTCGTTTCGAGGTCTGCGAGCCACTCTGCCATCGGGATCTCGCCCTTGGCAACGCCGGCGAAGCCGAAGTTCCTGACGTCGACGTTCAGCTCCCTCGATATTATTGCGGGATATGCGTATCCCGGGTGCGTTGACGAGTAACCGTGAACTATCGACGAGCCGTAGACCGTTATCGGCGCGATATCGCGGTAGGGGCGCGGAGCGCTGACTGACGCCTCGGGCTTAAGTCCTATCTCAACGCGCTCAACTACCGAGCCTATCGGGAAATTGACGGTGTAGCTGCGCGAAATAGCGCCGTCAAGCTCAATTATCTGCTCGTATCCGTCACTGCTATCCATCGGAAGGCGGAATTCCTTAACGTACCTCGAGCCGAACTCTCCGTCGATGAAAAGATCAAAGCCCGCCGAGCCGATAAGCGGCATAACGTTCGTCTGTCCGAGCTCGACAAATTTCACACGGATAGCGATATAAGGCGAGTCCGTCGTGAATCTGACTCTTCCCCCGGCAGACAGTTTGCCCTTTCTGCAAAGCTCCGCGCCAAGCGGCATTGTGACCGACTCGGGTATTCTGTGGTAATACGGCTCGCTCTCGTTCGGCAAGAGAAGTCCGTGCAGCATAAACGGAGCCTCTCTCACGTCGCGCCAGATGACGGGAACGTCACCGATGGTTTTGTTAACTATCATATTTTTATCTATATTGATATATGATTCCATAATGCACTCCCCCTCTTATTTACCCTTTTCAAGAGCGTGACGGATAACCGTTCCGATAGCGTCCGCCATACGCAAGAAGCCCGAATCGTTCGGGTGAACGCTGTCCGTCGAATATTCATACTGATGCGGAGCTACGGAGAACGAAAGTCCGTCAACGAAGTATACGTTCTTATCCCCTGCCGCGCGAGCCTTAAGGTAAGACTCCATAATAACGTCGCGGCGTAAAAGTATATGCTCCTGCTCGGTTATCCTCGTGTAATAGTCGGGGCGCGTCACCATAATATACGGAACGGTAGGATTTTTCTCTCTTATAATCTCATAGAGTCTGTAATGCGTGTCGCGAAGGTGCTCCACGGTAGGCGCGTTATGGTCGTAGTCGCATACGAAAACGCTCATAGGAAGCTGTGCCATCCAGCGCGCGATAGCCTCCTCGCCCTTTGCCATACCCGAAAATCCGATATTTCTGAAATCGAGGTTAAGCTCCCTCGATATAACCGAGGAATATGTGAGTCCCGGGCGCGTTGCCGCCGTGCCGTGAACTATCGACGAGCCGTAGAAGCTTATCGGCGCATAGTCGCGGTATGCCTCGGGCGCGCCGAGCACCGCCCCGGGCTTAAGCCCTATCTCAAGGCTGACGACTACCGAATGCACGGGGAAATTCACGGTATACGTGCGCATAGCGGATTGCTTCATATCTATAACCGACTCATATCCGTCCTTCATCTCGAGCGACGGGAGAAACGGGCGTATAAATTTTGAGCCGTAAGCTCCGTCGGTATAAAGGTCAAAGCCCGCCGACGAGCAAAACGTCAGATGCGGAGATCTGCCGACGACGCAGAATTTTGCGCGAATGGCTATGTAGGGCGAGTCCGTCGCGAAGCGCACTCTGCCGCCCGCAGACTCTCTCGAGAGAGCGGTAACTCCCGCGCTCGTTGCCTCGGCAACCGCCTTCGGCACTCTGTGATAAAACGGCAGCTCACCGTCGGGCATAAGAAGCCCGTGCAGCATAAAAGGCGCCTCTATCACGTCGCGCCATATTACCTCAACCCCTCCGACGGTCTTCTCAACCGCAGGATTTTTTTCGCAATTAACGTTGTTTTCCATAATAACCTCGCGTGAATATTTATAATTAGTATTTATAATGATTATAATTAATATCTTCAGCTTTATTTTAGCACAATAAAAAGGAGTCTGTCAACACGAAAGTCGCTAAAGCCCCGACTTTTCCAAAAAGTTTTTGCATAGATATCAACCGCTCTTGGCAAAAAAAGACATTGCTTCGGATTCAACGCCAGCCTAAAAAAATATTAATACTTGTCAACAGTGGTCAAAAACGGCGGAATTTGAGTTATTTTCCCGCGAAATGGACCCGAAAAGGTATAAAAGCCTACATCAAATACCAACTAATTTATTGACTAACTCAAAAAAATGTGATACCATTTAACTGTAAAATAAAGACAGAGCGAAAAAACGCAACAGACGGAGGCGCTTATGATAACAAAAAAGGATTTAAAAATAATCGAAGAAAAGGAGTCGATGCTGGATATAATCACCTTTAAGCCGAGCTCCTACACTATACCTATGGATCAGCTTGAGGGAGAGCTTGAGAAGTTCGGTATGCTCGAAACCTATAAAAAGTGGGACGGATTTTTGCGTGAAAATCATTTCAGATTTGCGCATCCGATAATAGCAGACCTGCGCGACGGTGCATTGACCTACGTGCGCGAGACCGACCTCTCGGTCAAGGGAGATCACTCGCAGGACTGCGTTGTGCTCTACGCATATCTCACCGCGGAGAAGGTGCTTTTCCTCTACGACTCCTCATTACTCAACCACTACTACGTAGACTACGAGGACGATCTTGACGGAAAGCTCGACGCCTTCTATAAAAAGAAGTTCGACTATATCAACTTCTATCCCCCAACGCAAAAGATAGAGATACATAAAGTCGGCGGTAACTATTACTTTATCGCGGAGTCGTCGGATATGCTTTACTTCCGATTCGACGATTTCGCGCGGCTCGCGATAACCCTCGATATAGAGATGAACAAACGCCACCCCTTCTGCGACGTAAAGGAATACGAGGAGCGCGAGAGGAAGTATCTCGCAAGAGCGCTCTCGGGCGAGGGCTTCCACCACTACGGCTTCGATTGCTTCAGCGACGGCTGCGTTCCCGGAATGATAGCCGGCAGCAGATACGCCGAAACTAAAGAGGAGTGCCTCGAGCGCGCGAAGAAGGTACTTCACTCGCTGAACTCCGAGAACGAGAGCCTGCGCGACGGCGCGGTTGAGGCGGTATGCCGCCTTGAAACGATGACCGACGAAGAATTTACAGCCTATAAAGAAGAGATATTTGACCTATGATAACTAAGAACGATTTAAAACTTGTCGAAAGACTTGAGCCTCTGCTCGACGAGCTTTCCTACGAGCCCGATGAGGACGGTACTATTCCGACCGATGAGCTTGACGCAAAGCTCGCAGAGCGCGGAATGCTGGAAAATTATAAAAAGTGGGACGCGTTCCTTCTGAAAAACGGCTTTGCGTTCACCTACCCCACCGAGCAGAATCTGAAGCTCGGCGCGCTCATATACGAAAAGACCACCGAACTCGCCGTTGACGGCGCATATGGAAGAGAGGTAGTTATTTTCCGCGCGTACCTCACCGCGAAAAAGGTGATATTCTCCTACCATAGCTCAAAGGTCAGCTCCCACTGCCTGACGCACTACCGCGGCGAGGAAAAGCTCAGAGCATATTACGAGAAGAAATTTTACTTTATCAACTTCTATCCCGAGCTCCAGAAAATAGAGATACATAATATCGAGGACGAGATATACTTTCTCACCGACGGTATCGGGCACTTGGCGTTCCGCGAGGCAGACTTTGCAAGGCTCGCGACGCTGCTCGACTACGAGCTTAACCGACGCTACCCATTCTGCACCGTGCGTGACTATGAGACAGCGGAGCAGGAAGCGCTTTTGCGAACTATGACGGAAAGGATTTTTATGCATTTCGGTTTTGGAGAGTTCGGCGAGGATTGCATACTCAAAACCCTTATCGGATGCCACTACGACGAGCCGAGGGCTGCCTGCATCGAGCGCGCAAAACAGCTCTATGACTCATTAAACGAGGAAAACGGTCACCTCGGAAGATTTCTCACCGGTGCCATAAGCGAGCTCGAGGGAATGAGCGATGATGACTATTACAGAAAGAAGGATATTTTCTTCGACGTTTAAAAGCAAAAACACCATTTTTTTAAAACAGTTATTTACATTTTCACCAAAATTCACACGCATATACAGGATAAACGATAACAAAAAACAATGAACAACAATTCACTTTTATGCAAATTTATATCCGAGCATCCGCGCGACTTTGAAAAGCTGCTCACCGAAGACTATTTTATAAAGGTGAAGCGCGACGGAGCATACGCGATATTCGTATACGATATTGGGTGCGACTTCTCGCTGCCGCTCGTGAAAGAGGCGCGAGGTATAATAATCGACGTCGAGCGGCTCGAGGTCGTATGCTGGCCCTTCCGTAAGTTCGGTAACCATAACGAGTCCTACGCCGACAAAATAGATTGGAGCACAGCCCGAGTTCTAGAGAAGGTTGACGGCTCTATAATCAAGCTTTGGTATGACAAACGCGCGGGGGCGTGGCAATTTTCGACCAACGGAACGATTCGCGCCGAGCTCGCAACGATAGACGCATACCCCGGTGTAAAATTCGGGGATATAATCAAAAGGGCGGATAATTTTTCCGATATCAGAACAGACACTCTCGACAAGGATAAGACCTATATATTTGAGTTAGTCAGCCCCGAGACCAGAGTCGTTATAAAGTACGATACTACCACCCTTTACCATATAGGCACGCGCCATAACGTGACGGGGGTTGAAACCGAGGAGGATATCGGCATAAAGAAGCCCGCCTCTTACCCCTTGACGAGCCTTGCGGACTGCCTTAAGGCGGCAACCGTGCTTAATAAAAGCGCGGATAGCGACTCCGCTGAGGTCGAGTGGGAGGGATTCGTCGTAGTTGACGCCAAGTGGCAAAGAGTCAAAATAAAATCCCCTGACTACCTCGTGCAGCACAGGCTCGCGAGCATCACCGCGCCCTCGAAGCGCGACTGCCTCACTCTGCTCCTCACCGACCGTGACAAAGCGGAGAGATTAATGGCGGCAAACCCCGCCACGGTTCCCTACTTCAAGTTCTACGAATATAAGCTTGCGGAGCTCGCGCACACCGCGGATAAGCTTGCTATAATAGCGCGAAGCCTCTTTGCCGAGTACAGTGGAGACAGAGCCGCCGTTGCAAAGATAATCCTGCGGCACAGACTCTCGGCAATAGCCTTCCGCGCCCTCGAATGCACGAAAAGCGGCTCCGAGGTACTTCTCTCTATCCCCGTGGAGAAGCTGCAGAAATTCATCCCGAATTACGAGCCCGAGGACCTCTCGAAGCTCTTCTCGGCTGAAGACGATACGTAACAAGCTCTCCTTTGCACGGCGCAGGCGCTCGCGCCGTGTTATAATGATTATAGAATGTCGTTATAAAAAACTAAAGGTGAACAAAATGGATAATCTATGTAAAACATTCGCTAAAAATCTGAAAACCAGACGCCTTTCTCTCGGCTATACTCAAAAGGACCTTGCCGATCAAATAAACTATTCGACCAAGGCGATAAGCAAATGGGAGGCGGCGCACGCGCTTCCGCCAACCTCGCTTCTCCCGACACTTGCCAAAATACTGCAGGCATCCGTTGACGAGCTGCTCTCACCTCCGCCCGTAATCAAATATTATCTCGGAATCGCGGGATACGACGAGCAGTGCGACCTTTTGCTTTGCGATATTGAAGGCAACGTGCTTAAGTCTCTGACAGTGGAAACGCTTAATCCCACGCTTATCGGACTCGACAAAATGACAAAGCGACTGACCGACGCTCTCTTCCGTATCGCCGGCGATCTTCGTTTCGGAGAGATATCCGTTTCGGTGGGCATCGACGGTATTTACAGATTTGGAAAGTCTGAGCTGAAAATGCTTTTGCACGGGCTCGGCTTCACTACTGTAAGAGTTCTGAGCAATTCCCGAAATTCAATCGAAGCGGCGCTCGGAGACTCTGTCGGCGTATTCGTGAATCTCGGCTACGGCTCGATAGTTTTTGCTAAGCCGCCCGAGCCTCCTTTTCTCCGTATAGGCGGATACGGTTACTTATTTGATGAGCCCTTCAGCGCATTTACTCTCGGAAAGGATGCCGTTCGGGCAGTCTTCCTCTCTCAGGACGGTATAGGTGAGCCAACGCGCCTCGAAAAGCTTATCCGAGAAAAAATGAACATATTTGAAGGAAGCCTTCCCCCCGTGCTGTTCTCCGACAGAATGCTGATATGCAGACTTGCGGAAGCCGTATTCTCCGCTTACGCAGAAGGCGATAGAATAGCCGAAAGGATACTGCGCAAAAACGCGGAGGATATAGCGGTAATGATAAACGCCGCCGCAAATAAGCTGAAAACAGACGTAACAAAAATCGTCCTTTGCGGCAGCTTATGCAAACATCGCGACGTTATGATCCCTTTTATAACCCAAGCATTAACGCCCTACGGCATGCGGTTTGAGATAACGGTTTGCGACACTCCCGCAGCGGAAGGCGCACTGATGCTCGCAGGTCTTAAAAAAACGAAAAGAGCTTGATACGCGCTTAAATTTCACGTCGTCGCTCGCATTAATATGAATACAAGAACTCCACGATTTGTGGAGTTTTTTGTTTTGTGGACTTTATTGTAGGTTGAAAAATAAAGAAAAATCAATATATAATATAATTAACTATAGAACGAAATCTCCATTTTCTGTAGAAAATAGAAGGAAGGACAACCACTGTGAAGAACGCAAAGAAGTTTATTTCAATTTTACTGATCACGGTATTGATAGCAAGTATGATTCCTGCATTGATTTTATCTGCGGCTGACGGTACCGTCAGAACCTCAAAGGACAATCCCTCTCTCGTATTATGGTACGATGAGGAAACCCAATACGGCAACGAGGATCTCGCGTACGGAGCGTCGCAGACACCGAATGACGAGGGCGACGGCTGGGAGAGATGGTCTCTCCCGATAGGCAACGGTTATTTCGGAGCGAACGTTTTCGGAAGAACCTTCAGCGAGAGAGTTCAGCTTAGTGAAAAAACACTTTGGAACCCCTACTCCTCCTCAAATAACACCGGCGGTCTTAACAACTTCTCGGAGACCTACATTGATTTTGAGCACCCATTCGAGAGCGTTGATAATTACAAGCGCTCACTAAACATAGACGAGGCTCTTGCCTCGGTCGAATACACGTATGACGGAGTGGAGTATAAAAGAGAATATTTCACGTCCTACGTGGACAACTGTATGGTAATAAAGCTTACCGCGAGTGAGGCAGGAGCGCTCTCCTTCACTCTCCGCCCGACTATCCCCTACCTTCAGGACTTTGTTCGTAACGGCGGCGCCGCTGACGGAAAGATCACGTCTACGGTTACAAAGCACGGAAACGTTACGTCATCGGTAAGCGAAAGCGGTAACGTCATTACTCTCAAGGGCAATATGGGGCACTACAACATCGACTTCATTGCCGAATACAGAGTATTTACCGACGGTAACGTAGCCGAGGGCTCGTGGACTCACACCTATAATACCTTCGTCGGATACGGCGGCGAGGGCGATAATCCCGACTCTCTTCCCGCGGTCAACGACGAATATAACAGCGGTATCAGAGATTTTGAAAATCAGACTCTGACAGTTACGAACGGAACGCTTAATATAAGCGATGCGAGCGAGGCTTACGTAGTCGTATGCCTTAACACGAACTATAAGCAGGACGGCGGAGCTGACAACGCTATACTCATCGGCGGCAACGGCTTTAACAAGGAAGGCAGCGAGGCTTGCGCGCAGGATGCTGCCGCGACCAACGCGAATAATATGGCGTCGGCACTTGATATCTCCTTTGCAAAGAGCGGCGCGAGTCTTTCCGAGGCTTACGAAACGCTTAAAGAAAGACACAAAGAGGATTACACCTCCCTATATGACAGAGTAGATTTCAACCTCGAATATGAAACCGAGGATTTAGAGCTCACCACCGATAAGCTTCTTGAAAAATATATAAGCGGTGAAGGAAACGGTCACTATCTTGAAATGCTATACTACCAGTACGGCAGATATCTTCTTATATCCTCTTCAAGAGAAAAGACTCTTCCCGCAAATCTTCAGGGCGTATGGAATAGATATAACTTCACTCCCTGGAGCGGTGGATATTGGCACAACATTAACGTTCAGATGAACTATTGGCACGCATTTTCCACGAACCTCGCCGAGTGCTTCGAGGCGTACGTGAATTACGAGCAATCTTACTTTAACAGAGCTAAATACAACGCTGAAACCGTGCTCGAGGACACGAAGTACCCCTTCGGGCTCAGCCTTGAACGCGAGGAAGCGGGCATCTCGATCGGCATCGGCGGAACGCCATTCAAGCTTGACAACTCAGCATCCTGCGGAGAGCTCGGCTTTACCACGCAGATGTTCTGGGATTACTACGAATACACCCGCGACGAGGACTTCCTACGCGATATAGCTTATCCCCTTCTTTACGAGGCGGCGGAGTTTATAACGAAGACTGTCGCTTACAACGAGAGCGAGGACGCTTATCTTTCTATGTACTCATACTCAGCCGAGCAAAAGGTAGGTAACTCCTTCTATTACACCGAGGGTACCACCTACTCGCAGTCCTTCGCTTATCTAAACAACCGTCATCTTCTGGAAGCGGCGGAGCTTCTCGGAATAGCCGACGACGAGCTCATCACCGAGGTTAAGCGCCAGATAGACAAGTACGATGCGATACTCGTCGGCTACTCAGGACAGATAAAGGAATTCCGCGAGGAAAACTACTACGGTGAGATCGGCGAGTGGGAGCACAGACATATCTCTCAGCTCGTAGGTCTTTTCCCCGGAGAGATGATAAACAGCGAAACTCCCGCCTGGCTCGATGCAGCAGAGGTTACTCTTAACGAGCGCGGAGTGGGCGTTCGAGGATGGAGTGACGCGCATAAGATCGCGCTCTTTGCAAGAACCAAAAACGGCGAGCGCGCTCACGATCTATACGAAAGCCTTCTTAAAACCTTCACGTCAACCAACCTCTGGAACCTTCAGTACCCATACCAGATAGACGGTAACTTCGGCGGCACGGCAGGCGTCACTGAGATGCTCCTTCAGAGCCACGAGGATTATATAGAGCCCCTCGCGGCTATTCCCGAATCCTGGGCTGACGGAAGCTATAACGGTCTTTGCGCAAGAGGCGGCTTCAGCCTTGACGCAATCTGGGCTGACGGAAGTCTTACGAATCTCACGCTCCACAGCTCACTCGGCGGCAAAGCCAAGCTTAAGGTGCAGTCGGTAGCAAACGCGACCGTGCTCTGCTCCGACGGGTCTGCTGTAAGCTTCACTAACGAAGGCGAGGATTATATAACCTTAAATACAGAGGCGGGCAAGAGCTATACTGTTACAAATATCCCGAAAAAGGTAACGGTTGCTCCCGCGGAGAAGCTCACCGTTACGCAGACCTCCGAAAACGGCTTCAAGCTTGATTGGAACGCAAGCCCCGACGCGGTATCCTATAACGTTTACAAAGCCGTTTCCGACTCCCCCGACTACACTCTCATAGCAAGCACCGTCAAAACTGCCTTTAATTACGAAACCTCTTCCGACGAGGAAAACGCAAGAATGACCTACCGCGTATGCGCGATTAACGCGGACGGACGTGAGAGCGTTGGCGTGCTAGATTATATCAACCCCGACGAAACCGAGATCAATGCGGCGTCGGCAATAAAGCTTGGCGACGGCTCACTCCAGGTGCTTATCAACGCATTGGGTGACGTGAAGCTCTTTAGCCTTTACGAATACGACGAAGCCGCTTTCGAGTGGGTAAAGGTATGCGAGAGCGAATATCCCGTTCTTATCTACGGCTCTTACGACTCATCGAAGCGCTACGCCGCAGGCGCGACCGCTAATTATTTCGCAGGCAAGCTCCTTGAGATAAAGGAGGTCGGCGTTGTCGGAAGCGCGGGCGAGCTCGTCGAGGATACCGCAAGCAACGCCTTCATCGGCGCGGATATAGAGTATATCTCAGACGGAAGCGACGGTTATGCTACCGTCGATCAGAACTCGAGCTACCCTCTCTCTTATGCTCTGGATAACAATATGACGACGAGATTCGGTCCGAAATCCACTTATAATTCTCGGTATTCGGTAACCGTAACACTTCCTTTCGCGTGCAATCTCAAAACGCTGAAGCTTTACACCTTCCACTCCTGTTCAGTCGAGGAATCAACAAGTGAAAAGACCTTCGTTGAGGTTTATTCAAACGGTGGATGGACCACCCTCCACGGCGGCAGCGACGGCTTCAATCTCACTAATACCAAGGTCTCGACCAACGTTTACGTCACCGAACTCGATATGGGCTTTACCAAGGCGGAAAAGGTAAGAATCACCTTTACCAACACCGACACCTCGGGAACAACGGCGGTAAACGGAACGAGTCCGAAAAATACTACCTCTATATGGGAGATAACCTCCACCTACGCAAAGGTTGGCGGCGTTGACAGAAGCGCTCTGCTCTCGAGAATTTCCGAGCTTGAATCTGCAGATCTCTCGATTTATAACAAGGTAGCCCAGCTTCTTATCAAGAACGAGCTCGAAAAGGCAAAGACCGTCCTCGCGGATATTAACGCCACAGCAGACGATATGACGGCGGCTCTCGCGGCGCTTGACTCAGTCATAGAGAGTGCCGACGGCTACAAGCCCACCGTAGGCACGTTTGATGTTGACAGCCAGACCGATGCTACGGGTGCATTCAATAAAGAAAACTTTGTTGAAATCGTGGACGGAGTATACGGAAATAAAACTAAAGTTTACAAATGGACGTTCGATTCAAATCTTAAGCAAGCATATTCAACCTATGGAAACAGAAGCAACGCAAACGCTGACGTATGGGCAATAGAATTTGACGTGCTCGTGGAAGAGGGTGCCTTGTGGCGACTTGGCTTCCAGGGCTATACGGGATCGAAAAACGCCTATATTATGAACCTATACTTTGGCGGCGGAGCTATAAAGACCGACGGAAAGGATTCCGCGATATCGGGCGGCAGCTCCAAATTTGACAGCGCTGGCTCTACTCTCTGCGAGATGGAAAACAACAAATGGTACAGAGTGGCAGTCGTGCTTCCCGCGAATGTCGGCACGGCTCATAACACAATGTACGTTTACGTAAACGGCGTTAAATATACGCTGACAACCGATACCGCATATCATTACGGAAAGGGATATATACGCTTCCTCTCGGACAGCGGCACCTGCTATCTTGACAATATCCGTTACACCTCATCGGCAATACCGATCTACGATCCCACGCTTGATACGGCGGTCGTTCCCGTGGGAGCTTACGGCGCGGCAACGGCGGCAGACGGCGAGATTCTCGTTCATAAAAACGTCTATACAGTATCCGAGCTTGAGAGCATCTTAGGTGAAAGCATATCGGTAATCTCGGGCGGTAAGGTACTTGCGGACACAGCTACCGTCAGTGTCGGCGATACCGTTCTTATCCTCCCCTCCGTTAACTCAAACGCATACACCTACTATACCGTCGGGGATCACAAGTACACTCTCGCTGAGGGCGGTGTCGGCTATTGCGACTCCTATACCTGCGAGGGATGCGGTAAATTCTACCTCGACTTCACACCGAGAATGAGCCTCACGCTTGACTCGAATCTCATATTCAATATATACGTACCGAAGCTTGATTCAGTCAAATCCGTTACGGTTGACGGCAAAAGCTACGAGCTTTCCGACCTTCCCGAAAAGGACGGCTACTACAAGGTGAGCATTCCGCTTGCGGCAAAGGAAGCGGGCAAAAACCTGACTATGTCGGTACGCCTCAATCACTCGTCGGGCAGACTCGTCGGAGAATACAGCTTCTCTCTCGCAAAGTATGCAAAGCTCTTGCTTGACGGCACTGCTTCAGACGTCGAAAAAACACTTATTATGAACGTGCTTGCGTACGTTAACAGCGCGTATAGCTACTTTGGCGGAGCGGAAAACAACGAGCTCTCAGCTCTCCTCGGCGACTATTCCGCGGCATTTGAGCCCACATCATCAAAGAGCAGCTGCCCCGGACTCTCCGAAGCGACCTTCGTGCTCGGGGACACACCTTCGGTGCGATTCTATCTCGACGGCAGCTACGCCAGAGAAAGCTTCACCTTCAAGCAGAATGATAAGACTCTCACCTACAAGACGGGAAGCGACGCATTCGGAAATTACGTAGAGATCAGCCTTTACGCTTACGCTATGACGGAAACCTTCACTTATACCGTGGCAGGCACCGACCTATACGGAGAATACAATCTCGCAAGCTACTGTGCCTTCGTCAAGGATAAATACAGCGGAGCGGACAGAGATAATCTTCTTGACCTTTGCCAAAAGTTCTATATCTACTGTCAAAGCGCCGGCGAATACAGAGCGGAAGTTTTAGCTTCACAAGGAGGATAATGAGAATGAAGGTTTACATTTTTCCAAAAATTGAGCTTATAGAAATAAAAACCGAGGATATAATCTCGACTTCTCCCGGAACTGAAACCACGCCGAAGGAAGACAACGACGGTATCTGGGATTTCGATATCGGATAAAGAAGTGACCCACTCCTTAACAAAAAACATCAGCACAAAAAAATACGGTTATAGCGTAGAACAAATCACCCCACTTCACCACAAAAATACGCCAATACCAACTAAGACCAAAGAGCAATTCTTTTATGTCGGGTTGGTATTGGCTACGAAAAGGAATATTATGACTACAAGAAAATTCTGGCTTGATACGATGCTTAAGATCGCATCGCCCGTTATTGAAAACCTGGCGGCGGGAACTCTCGTAAAAAATATGCCCCTCGACCGCCCCGAGAGAAATTATTGCACCTACCTTGAAGCTCTCGGCAGAACGCTGGAGGGCATCGCGCCGTGGCTAGAAGCAGATCTCCCCGAGGGAGAGGAATGCGAGCTTCAGGCAGAGTTCCGAATTAAGACTGTTAAGGCTTTGGATATGGCAACAGACCCTGCGTCACCCGATTTTATGAACTTTTGCGAGAGCAAGCAACCGCTCGTAGACGCTGCGTTTTTGGCGCACGGCATACTCAGAGCAAAGGAACAGCTCTGGCAAAAGCTCCCCGACCGTGTTAAATCAAACCTTAAATCCGCCCTCATTTCATCGAGGTGCATCGAGCCGTTTAATAACAATTGGCTCCTCTTTGCGTCAATGGTCGAGGCGGCACTTTACTATATGGGAGAAGAGCCTTATCTCGAGCGTCTTGACCGAGGTATCGACGTATTTCGCGATAAGTGGTACGTCGGCGACGGACTTTACAGCGACGGTAAGCAATACCACCAGGATTACTATAACAGCTTCGTTATTCAGCCTATGCTCGTTGACGTTTTAAGAACGGTACAAGACCTTGACGAAAAATATGCAAGCTTTCTTCCGATAGCCGAAGCAAGAGCCACGCGCTACGCCGAGATCCTTGAGCGTATGATAATGCCCGACGGAAGCTATCCTATCGTCGGCAGATCTATCTGCTACCGATTCGGCTGCTTCCAGATGCTCGCGCAATCCGCACTGCAGCATTCCCTTGCGGAAAATCTCACCCCCGCTATGGTAAGATGTGCTCTGACGGCGGTTCTCCACCGTGTACTTGAGAGCGGAAACTGCTTCGACGGTGACGGCTGGCTCATCTCGGGCGTTGTCGGTTATCAGCCGGAGCTTGCCGAGCCTTATATATCCACGGGCAGCCTATACCTCTGTGCCGCTGTATTCCTCCCTCTCGGACTTTTACCGAGCGACCCATTCTGGAGCGACCCTGACGAGCTTTGGACAAACGCTAAAGCCTGGCGCGGTGAGCGTATTCCGATAGACCACGCCTACGCGGATAAAACTCTTTATTAAAAGGGCGTTTTATATTCACGCTCTTACTAGTACAAAATAATAATTTCAAAATAAAAAAGCGATGACTGCGCGAATAATATAATCCCCTTAGAGCAGGCACTTGAAAAAACAAAAAGTTTTCAAGACTAATCTAAGGGGATTGATTATATCAAAAATGACCGATTATGGTATTGTTAAGTTAATTTTCGTCAAGAAACAGCTTCTTTACCACCTCAAGGTATCCGTAGCCGTAGAGATCGTCGGGCTCGAAGTAGCTGCCCTCGGTCCACTCGTTCCAACTGTTTACAACGATGAGCGGAGCTTTCATATCGGGGTGAGAATCAACGTAGTCCTTTGCGAGTAGAAAGCCCTTCTCTACGTTCTCGGGCGTATTGTCAAGGCAACGCCATTCCCAGCCCAGCGGAGACGTAAATCTCACGGTATTATCCCATCCGAGGGAAACGTGAGGATAGAAGGGCGCTTTCACCGTCTCCTCAACGCACTTCCACTCAGCCTTAACGTCCTCAAGGATATCCACGTAGCTTCTGTTCATCGGCGCGTAGTCGAAGAAGTTATAGTGCGTAACACCGTCGAAGCCCGCCATATTGATAAAGTCGAGAATTGTTGTATTCTCGTCAAGCTTAATAGCTCTGTATTTCGGGCTTCTGATAGTAAGGTGAAGCTCAAGCCCGGGGAATCCCGCCTTCACGGTCTCTTCTCTGAAATACCGAAGCGCATCCAGCGTTTCGCGAACACCGCCGAGTCCGCGCACAAGGTTCTCGGTATCAAAGAGCATATAGACGGGCTTGCCGTCTATCTTGTAGTAGGACGGATGCGAGAAATACTTCTCTATCGTCCTGTGCACGATATGCTCAAAGGTCTTACGGTCTACCGCGCCGTCCCAGATAGGTATGTCTTTATCATCAAGATTCTTGCACCAGAGAGTAGATGCGGTATGATTTGCCCACATAAGATAGAACTTTACCTTATCGTTGTTACGCGCCTTGAGATATCCGTCGTTCAGGCACTGCTCGAGGAAGGGGCGGTTATCAAACCAATACCAATCGTAGATAAAGACGTTAACGCCGTGTGATGCGGCAGCCTCTATCTCCATTTCCATAACGTATGGGTCTGCCTCGTTCACGTAGCCCCAGAGCGGCTTGCGAGGCCAATTGTGATTCTTATACATAGGAACAGCGCTTTTGACGGACTGCCACTCGCCGTAGCCCTCGGGCCAGAACATTCTCGTTCTCGGCTCGTCTCCCGTATACGCGGGCCAAATGTAAGCCGCGATATCATATTTTTTCATAGTGCACCTCTTTTTTTGTTTTTGAGAGGCGCGGATAAAACAAAAACCCGTTTTGCATCCGTCCTTCGCCCTCTCGCTTTAATGAAAACTGTCTGAATCAACGCCGCGCGTATTACTCTTTGCTGTAAGCTATCTTACCGTTAACAACGGTAACGTAGGACTCTGCGCCGAGCACCCTCAAGGGGTCTGCGCTCCATATAACCAGGTCGCCGTCCTTGCCGACCTCGAGCGAGCCGACTCTGTCGGAAATACCGATAGCCCTCGCGGGGTTGACGGTTATCGCGCGCCAGGCGTACTCGTAGTCGAGTCCCGAGGAATAAGCAAGCCCTGCGCACATCGGCAGATACTCAAGCGGAATTACGGGCGCGTCGGTGATAATGCTCACGTCAACACCTGCCTCGACGAGCGCCGACGGGGTGGTAAAGCTCTTGTTCTTTAGCTCGATTTTAGACTTATCTCCAAAGGTAGGGCCGACGAATGCGGGATATCCCTCCTTCGCAAGCTCGTCTGCGATAAGCGCGCCGTCGGTGCAGTGGTCGAGCGTGAGCTTAACGCCAAACTCCTTTGCGATACGGATAGAGGTGAGAATATCGTCTGCTCTGTGCGCATGCGCCTTGAGCGATATCTCGCCCCTGAGCACGGGTATCATAGCCTCAAGCTTCATATCGAATGCGGGCTCCTTATCGCTCTCCTTTGCCTCAAGATATCTTTTCGCCTTGAATAAAAGCTCGCGTAGCATAGCCGCAGTAGCCATTCGCGTAATTGGAGCTTTCTTTCCGTTCTGACCGTAGCAGCCCTTCGGATTTTCGCCGAACGCGCACTTCATAGCGATAGGATCCTTGATTATCATATTGTCAACGCGCTTGCCGACAAGCTTGATAGCTGTAAACGTTCCGCCGACTACGTTTGCGCTACCGGGGCCCGTGCAAGCCGTGGTAACACCGCCCTGTATAGCCTGCCCGAAGGTTTCATCCTGCGGATTTATTCCGTCAATAGCGCGCATATGGGGAGTTATCGGGTCGGACATCTCGTTAACGTCGCTGCCCTCCCATCTCATAGAAGAATTTATCACGCCTATATGGCAATGCGCGTCAATGCAACCGGGAGTGACAAGTCTGCCCTCGGCATCTATCACCAAAGCATCCTTCGGCGCGTCAATATCACGACCGATAAGAGCTATCTTGCCGTCATCTCCTATGAGCACCGAGCCGCCGTCGATATCCTCCGATACCATAGTTTTTACATATCCGTTTTTAATAAGAATCATATTTTTCTCCTTTTGCGCTTTATGTAAAATTAATTTCTGTTTTTTATCGTCATTAAGCTTATATAAAAACCAAAGAAAGCGATTATAACCACAAAATGAGAGCTTTAGTTAGCATTTTACTGTTTTGAAGCTGTATCTGCCCTTTTCTCTGTATCAGCGGTTTCGGCGCTTTTGCGCATACGAAATATACCGATAATCGCAGATATCCAAGCAACGAGCTCGTATATCATACCGCCCCACGCGTCGGCAAACGCATCGTACGCAAATACGAGCGGTGAGGTAACGACGATACTCTTACGCACGTTCTGCGGATTTTTAAAGGACATACATACGGTATTCGTAATAAGACCGAGGAAGATGAAGACCGAATACCACGCATTCCAGGTAAGAATACCTATCACCGCCTGCACAACAGCAAAGATAACCGGCGTATAAATCTCGTTTTTGCCCTTGCGGTTCCTGTAATCATAGGCAATGTTTCTGACTATATTTACAGCGTTCATAGCCATACCCGTGTAAGCTCCGAGCAGGAAATAATGCGCGCAGAAGACGACCGCCGTCGCGCTCTGCATAAAGATAAGCTGCCTTTGGGTTTTAACTTGATAGGAGATAAATCCGAAAAGGATAGCTATCCCTCCGAATATCTGTCCGATAATAAATTCAGGCGTCATAAATACCTCAACAAACGTATGTAATTGATTTTTGCGTATCGCGCCAAACGATTTACACTGCGCCGCGCCGCGCCGTTCTGAGTGAAGGAAGGAGTCCGCAGTGAGATCCCGATGCTACGCATCGCCCTTCGGGTTCGACTCCGCTTACGCTCCGCTCAGGATGACAGTGAGAAATCTCACTTTTCACTCTTCACTTTTCACTTTTCACTCTTCCCTCGCCTATATCCGTCGGTATCGTCAGCGCGACGTAGGATGCGAAGCCGTGATCGAGGCTGTTTCTTCCGTCGCGGAATTCCCATAGCGTTCCCGTTTTTTTACACATAGGCAAAAAGAGCTCCAGGTTTTTCTCGAGGAGCGCCCTATCCCCTATATCAAGCAGCACCGCCATACGGAGATAAAGACCTATGAAGGCGTTCTTCGGGCAGAAGGCGTATTCTCCCGGCTCAAAGTCGGCAAAATCGTTCACCACGTGGGCGCGGAGCAACGAATACTTTGGCTCATCAAGGTTGGTTTTGCCGAAGAGAATCGCGTAGTATTGGCACGCCTCGGAGACGTGCGCCTGATTTACGAGCTTACCCGACGAATCTCTTTTCGCGTGGTCGACGAAGACCTCGCCGTTAAACGAAAGCTCTGCGGTCATTTTCCTTATACGCTCCGCCTTTTCTGAAAGCTCGGGACGAAGGAAGGTTGCAGCCACCGCCTCGAGCACGCCTGCGTAGAGGAAATTCGTAGGATAGCTGACGTCCTTCGTCCAGGAGTTTGCATCCGACCACTCAACGAAGTTAAACGACGGAAGTCTTTCGAGAAGTCCGTCGGAGTTCTCGTATTTCTCGAGGAATGAGAGTATACCGAAAACGGACGGTATAAATATTGATTTATCCATATCGGGGCGGCGCGTATCAAGGTATTCGCAGACCTCAAGCACGTACCACATATTCCACTGCGGAATATAGTAGCTTCCCTGAATCGGGTCGGCGGGGTAGCACATAGGCAAAACCCCCTCGGGGTAGCTGCCGCCGTTTTTAAAGCTCACGTAGTTTTCAAGGAAAACATCCTCTGCGGGCGTTTCTCCGAAGAAAAAATACTCCGCCTTACCCATAAAATACGAGTCGCAGAGCCAGCCCGCCCTCTCACGCGAGGGGCAATCGGTAAGTATGTCCACCGCATTGTGCGAAAAGGTGCGAAGGGCGGTGTTATACAATTCCTCGTGCTCGGGCTTTGCAAAGCTCGGTCTTTTAGCGCCTCTCGTATCGCGCTCAAACGTCCTGTATCCGACAGAGTCAAATCTCACGCAGCCGCGCTTGACGAAAAGGCAAATGTGGCGGAAGCTATACGGCTCAAAGCTCTCCTCGGCGTATCTGCCGCAGGGCAGCTTATACTCAATAACGCCCTGGAAGTTTACCGCGCGATGTGAGAAGGTCTCCCCCTCGCAAAGCTCGCTGAAAGCAAGCACGATATCCGCATCTTTGGAGACGCAAGCCTCAAAGCGGAGAAATCCTGCCTGTATCATACCGAAATCTACCGTTATCCATTCTCCCGCTTCAACGTATGCAGGTAATATCCCCTCACCCGTAACACGTTTTTTCTCAAGAGAAGCTACGTAGCGGTACGGCTTATCGGGTATTTTATCCTCGGGGAAGAAGCCGTGCCCGGGCTCTGAAGACGGCTCGAAGCTATACGCGTTTTTCTTCTTTCCCGTACCGAACTCACCCGACTCCTCTCTGCCGCCCGCCGCCTCGCAAAACGTACCGCGAGATAAAAAAACGCAAACGTCGCGGACCTCGCAGTATGCCTTCGGCACGCGGCGCGGAATAAATGTCGGCGCCTCGTCAATCGGCACGGCGGAAACCAAATTTTCTTCGACGAATATCTCACCGCAGCCGCCGTCGTATATCTCGCCGTAATGACGCTGAACCGAGTACCGCTCAACGTAGCGCGCGCGGCGAATATTCTCATAGCAAGAAAAATCCCTGCCCGTATATCTCAAAACCTCGCCGTCCTTTTTAAGCTCGGCGCAAAGGAATGAGCTCTGCCACACGGTCGCAAGACTACGGCAATGATAGCCCGCAACCTCGATAACGATATCGCACTCACCGCCTTGGTCGTACTCCGAGAGGTCATACGTATCAACTCTTGCATAGCCGCGCGCGGCTCTGGCGGGTCCGAAGCCTACGAACTTACCCGAGATGCGCAGTCTGTAAAAATCAGACGCGGCAACGGAAAGCGTAACTCCGCAAAGAGAAGAAAGCTTCTCACGAAATATAAGATGACGGTTTTGAGCATCGTCAAAGCTATCGTATTTTTTCCATACGGGAACAGCGCAATCAAACATAACTCTTTCTCTCCCCACAATTTGCCACGGCTCATTTTCTCGAGGCGAATCTTTTTTAAAATTATATAACACTTTAATATCTTTGTCAATATACCGAAGCCAAAAGCAGGTGCAAAAAATACGTTTCAAAAAATCTTTAATTCTATTGACTTACCATAGGTAACATGCTAAAATGAAGGTAACCGTAAAACTTTTCGGCAAGTTCGAATCAGGCCTAAGAAAAGGAGAGCACGTATGATAACAGACAGAATAAAGAAGCTTGAAGCGCTCTGCCGCGCCCGCGGCGAGGCGGCTATGCCTACTCATTTTAATATTGACCTTCACGGTGCGGCGAACGGAATTTTCCGTGACCTTCCCCACTGGGAGAAGGTAGCACGCGCTACGGCTTACGCAATAGTTAATCAGCCCGTCTTTGCCTACGAGGGCGACGGACTCGGCGGCAGAGTTTACTACTCCCGCGAAGAAAAGGTGACAGAGTCCTGCCCCGAGCTTGATACAGAAACAGGCGCATATCTTGAATTTGAGAAGATCTGTCCCGAAGCGAAGAAGCTTCGCGAGGCAAAAATGCTGACCGGTACGAGCAAGGGACATATCTCCTGGAGATACGACCGCATACTTGAGCTTGGAGCTACGGGACTTCGAAAAAAGGTCGAGGAGTGTCTTGCCACGGCAAGGGACGATAAGGCGCGCGAGTTCTTCGAGGGAGCGATCATTATGCTTGATGCTCTGCTTGAGTTCAACGATAAGCATATCGCGGAGTATGAAAAGCTCGGCAACCTTGAGCTTGCCGAGAGGATGAAACGCGTTCCGCGCTATCCCGCAAAAAGCTTCCGCGATGCCGTGCAAGCATACTATATGCAGCATATAGTCGTTATGCGCGAGAACCCCCACGGCGGTAACAGCCCGGGAAGGCTCGATTACTACCTCTGGCCGTACCTCAAGGCTGACCTCGACTCGGGTAAGATAACGCTCGACGAGGCAAAGGAAATTATCGACGAGCTGTTTTTGCGTATTGACGAGAGAATACACAATGCTGACAAATGGGGCGAAACCATCGTCGTAGGCGGAACGAATCCCGACGGAACGCACTCGGTAAATCCCCTCACATATATTATGATAAGGTCTATAATGGACCTGAATATAACACACCCTTTGGTATACGTTCGTCTGCCGAAGGACCCGCCCGAGGAGCTTCTCGACGCGTGCGCGGAGTATATGACGAAGGGCGGCAACCGCGCACAGATAGTATCGGATAGCTCTATAATGGATGCCCTTATAAAAGCGGGCGTTCCGTACGAGGATGCGGCTGACTATTATTGCGGCGGCTGCATGGAGATAGGAGTTCAGGGAAAGAACTCCGACCTGATCTACGTAGGCTGGATAAACACGGCAAAAATGGTCGAGTTTATGGTAACGGGCGGAGAATGCTTGCGCACGGGAAAGCACTACCCGTGCTTCGAATTTGAAGGCGGACTTTTGGGATATTCAGACTTTGAGAGCTTTTACTCCGACTTCATAAAGGAATCAAAAAGGCTGATTCATCTTACCTTAAAGCAGCAGGATTATTTCACAAAATACCTCGATATGAACCGTCCGTCTTATCTTCTCTCCACGATGATAGACGATTGCCTCGAGCGCGGCAGAACTATGAACGCGGGCGGCGCAAGATATCACGATTACGGTGCAACGCCCTTGGCACTCCCGAACGTCGCGGACTCGCTTTACGCGATAAAGCTCGCGATATTCGATAAAAAGATATGCACCGCGGGGGAGCTTATCTCGGCACTCAAGGCGAACTACGTCGGCTACGAGGCACTGCAGGCAAAGCTCAAAGCTCTCCCCAAATACGGTATGGACGACGACGGCGCGGATAGCTTTGCCGCGCGCGTTATCCGAGACTTTGCAGAAATGTTCCTCTCCTTCGAAACGTGCTACGGCGGCCACGGCAAGCCGATAGTTCTCACCTTCGTTTATGCGCCTATGGCGGCGGCAGCTCTCGGAGCAAGACCAGACGGAAGCTCAATGGGCACGCTCGTCGCGCAGGGACTCACTCCGCAGTCCTCATCTATGACGAAGGGCATCACCGCGGCTATAAACTCGGTATGTAAAGCGCCGTTTGAGTGCTTCTCGGGCGGAGCTTCCACTATGTGGGATTTTGATAGCTCGTGGGTAAACGAAAGCCTTATGAAGGCTGTTTTGAAAACATTTGTTGACAATAACGGTCAAATCTTCCAAGGAAATACCACCTCGGTCGAGGAGCTCATACGCGCTCAAGCCGAGCCCGAAAACTATAAACACCTTATGGTACGCGTCGGCGGCTACTCAGCAAGATTCGTCAATCTCAGCAAGGAGCTTCAAGACGAGATTATCGGCAGAATCCGCCACGCGGGATAAGCTCGCACCTCTATACGGGCATACCGAAGCAGGATCTCGGGCAGAGCTGTCGTTAACTCGGGTAAAGCAAACTTTAGCACCAAATCCCCCGCCCCGTGTCATCCTGAGCGGAGCGTAAGCGAAGTCGAACTGCAAAGCAGTGCGAGGCAAAGCCGAGCAGGATCTCGGGCAGAAAAACATCAGGGGCTGTCTCATTAAGAATTCAGGCATATCAATGATAAATCGGTAAAGCACGGTTGTAATTACACGATTTGCGAATTCTTAATGAGATCAGAACCTTGGGGCGAACGGATTTAGAGCAGAAAGCGTCGTTCGTGAC
>JAFQPR010000098.1 GCA_017411605.1 Clostridia bacterium
TAGAAAATGACTTTAATTTGATGGAGAAATTCGTAGAATTTCAACCTTATAACACATATTCTTAGCTCATTTGTTGATTTTAGAGCTTCTTTATGTCGTTTTTTTGTCATTTTCGGTTGCGCCTAAATGCGCCAGCCCCTAACGTATTATTCAAATAAAAATATTATACCACGCCCTGGGCAAGCATAGCGTCAGCAACCTTTATGAAGCCTGCGATATTCGCGCCCGCAACGAGATTACCCTCCATACCGAAGGTCTTTGCCGCCTTAACCGAGTTCTCGTAGATATTCTTCATAATGCCGCGAAGCTTCTCGTCTACCTCCTCAGCAGACCAACTGTAGCGCATAGAGTTCTGCGACATCTCAAGACCGGAGACGGAAACACCGCCCGCGTTAACAGCCTTCGAGGGAGCAACGACTACGCCGTTTTCCATAAGATATGCAACCGCCTCGTTGGTGGTAGGCATATTGGAAACCTCAACGTAATACTTAACGCCGTTTGCAACGATCTTCTTTGCCTCTTCCATTCCGACCTCGTTCTGAGTTGCGCAAGGCATAACAACGTCAACCTTAACACCCCAAGGCTTCTCACCCTTGAAGAACGGAACGCCGAATTTATCTGCATAATCCTCAACTCTGTTACGGCATGATGCTCTCATCTCTACCATATAGTCGATCTTCTCTTTAGTATTTATACCGTCTTTATCGTAAACGTAACCGTCAGGACCCGAAATGGTTACGACCTTACCGCCAAGCTCAGTGATCTTAAGAGCCGTACCCCAAGCAACGTTACCGAAGCCTGAGATAGCAAAGGTCTTACCCTTGATGTCCTCTCCGTAATCGGCAAGCATATAGGATGCATAGTAAACAGCGCCAAAGCCCGTTGCCTCAGGACGGATGAGCGAGCCGCCATAAGGAAGTCCCTTACCTGTAAGAACGCCCGTAAACTCGTCGCGAAGGCGCTTATACTGACCGAAGAGATAGCCTATTTCTCTTGCGCCAACGCCGATATCACCTGCAGGAACGTCGGTATCCGCGCCTATGTACTTAGCAAGCTCGGTCATAAAGCTCTGGCAGAAGCGCATAACCTCCATATCCGATTTGCCCTTTGGGTCAAAGTCGGAGCCGCCCTTACCTCCGCCCATAGGAAGACCTGTAAGAGAATTCTTGAAGGTCTGCTCGAAGCCAAGGAACTTGATAATGCTCTCGTTTACGCTGGGATGGAATCTGAGACCGCCCTTATAAGGACCTATCGCGCTGTTGAACTGAATTCTGAAGCCGCGGTTAACAACTACGTTACCGTTATCGTCTACCCACGGAACTCTGAACTTGATAATTCTTTCGGGCTCAACAAGTCTTTCGATAACACCTGCTTTTATATATTCCGGACGCTGCTCGAGAACGGGCTCAATAGACTCAAGCACCTCGCGCACTGTCTGGTGAAACTCAGGTTCACCCGGATTACGGCGCTCAACGCGCTCCATAAGATCGTTTAAATAAGCTGATTTGAACATAGGATTTCCCTCCAATAAAAAATATGTTTTATTTTACCACATTTCGACAGTGAAATCAATAGTTTTGCAGGATTTTTTTGCCTTGCTTGCAAAATTTATATATCTTATTCTAAAATTAATATAAAAATGAAGGTTAGTTTGGAATATTTATTCAAGTTTAGCAAAAAACTCTTTGTTTTATTACGTCCTCCTGAGCAAAAAATATTATAAATAAAACTCACGGTACAAAAAATGAAAGTCAAACAATTATCCAAAATACAAAAACTGAAAAATGTTCTCGAACTGCATTTCTTAAATGCTCCCGCAAGATCCTCGCTTTATTTTACAGCGGCAAATCTCATAGCTAAGGGTGCTTCGTTTCTCTTTACTCCGATATTCACAAGGCTCCTAACAAGCGTAGAATACGGTGAATATTCGCTTTTTTCGAGCTTTCTGTCCGTTGGAATAGTTCTGGTTACTCTCGAGATACCCGGCGGTATCATTATGAGAGCTTTTCAGCGCCGTCGCGGACTTGAGCATATTTCCGTTCTGACAGCGTCGATGCTATCTCTTTTATTAACTCTTCCCGTCTCCGCACTTCTCTTCCTGTTCACCAAGGACTCCGGACTTAACTTTCCTCTTGCGAATTTTTTTCTCTTCTTATCGCTCGCATCACTTTCCTTTATTAATCTCTATATATCAAAATGCAAATTCCTTTATAATTGGCACGCACCTTTCGTTATCGCTCTGTTACAAAGCATTATTACGCCGATACTAAGTATATCTCTTATCAGAATTAAATACTTCAAGGGTTACGATCACGTATCTCTGAAAATAGGCACAGGCGCGGCGGTAAGCGTAATTATTGCGACAGTTCTTATTATTGTTTCTATAAAAAAATCCCTAAACGAGGCGGTAAGAGCAAATATAGGTCTTAAGGATATAGGAAATTACGCAAAGGAACTTTTGCCTTTTCTTCTGAAGCTCGCTCTTCCACTCCTTCCCTATTATTTTTCGGTTATGCTGATCTCGCAGGCAGATAAGCTCACGATATCAAATTATCTCGGTAAAGCGGCGCTCGGCAGATACTCGGTTGCATATTCCGCAGGAATTGCACTGACCGCAGTGACCGGCGGTATTATGAGTGCGCTCTGCCCATGGATTATGAGAAAGGTACGCGCAGGGGATATTGCGCTCGTGAGACGAGCTCTCGGAACAATAAGCTGCCTCTCGCTTCCTGTGATTATTATTTTTCTTTGTGTATCACCCGAAATATATGCTATACTTGCGCCAAAAGAATACGAAAGCGCGTTACCCGTGTTATTTATTATCGCATCTGTCCCCTTGCCTCTCTCAGTATCTCAATGCTTATGCACGGTATCTGTAGCAAAGGAAAAAACGCTCGGAGTTCTTATATCGGGACTCATCCCCGCCGCTTTTGCGTGGGGAATGAATTTATTGCTTATTGGTCAAAAAAGCATTTTAATACCGGCCATAATTACCGCACTATCTTATATTATTCTAATGCTTTGCGAAATGATTAACACTCGAAAAATCATAGGTAAAGCCCCGATAAATGTAAACAAGACCTTTCAAACCATATCGTTTATTGCATTTTTATCCGCTTTTGTTTATGTTTTTAAAGAATATATTATCATAAGAGTATCAGTTATTATAATTTCGCTTGCATATTTACTTTATATGCTGAAACGCACAAAATGGTTACTCGGAGAAAGACGCTCCGATAAAACAAGTGCCTGAGTGTTTTTTATCCGAAAAACTTTTTAATAAATCTTATTATTTATTGACTTAAAGATAATTAAGTGATATACTTGTGAATAGCGTTAATGCTCATATTCAAAAACGAGGCAATAAAAATGAAACTTTTTGCACCCACGCTCAGTCAAATGGGAGTTCTTGGTCTCTATATGACGGTAGGCTTTGTTATCGCAAAGCTTAGGGTCATACCGAAAGAATCCTCAAAAGTCTTGTCAAAACTCGAAAACTCGGTTTTTCTACCTGCCCTTGTACTCTATACCTTCTTAGCAAACTTCACGGTAGCAACACTTAAGGAATCATGGCTGCCGCTTCTCGTCTCACTCGGAATTGAGATAATTATTATTCCTATTTCGATATTTGTTGCAAAAAAAGCCTCGCGCGACGGATTTATACAAAGAATGTATACCTACGGTCTTTGCTTCTCGAACTTTGGTTTTATGGGCAACGCGGTCGTATCCGCCCTCTTTCCCGAAATATATCATCAGTATATAATCTTCACACTGCCGTTATGGACTATCATCTATATCTGGGGTGTTCCGGGCCTTCTTATCGAAAAGGAAGAGTCCGAGAATGAGGGTAACGCGAAGGGCACAAAGCTGCTCTCCGCGCTAAAATCCTTCGTTAACCCTATGTTTATAGCTCTTATTATAGGTGCGGTCATTGGCGTTACGGGGCTCGGTAAGATAATGCTCGAGGCAAACGGCGGAAAAGGTATTTTCGTGACTCAGGTCATAAAGGTGCTCGGCGACTGTATGTCACCTATCGCTATGCTTATGACAGGTATAACCTTCGCATTTCTCGATTTTAAAAAGGTGCTTGCAACTCCGAGTCTTTACGCAGTTACCCTCTTGAGACTTATCGTATATCCTCTCGTATTCGGCGGCGCGGCGTGGCTTGTGAAAGCATATCTTATCAGCATACCCGACCCCGTATACATAAGCCTTATCTGCTCGCTTGCGATGCCGCTCGGACTTAACACGGTCGTTATCCCCGCGGCATACGGTAAGGATACTTCGATACCCGCAGGTATGGCTCTGGTATCGCACGTTTTATCCATTTTAACAATACCGCTCGTTATGATGATATTTATACATTAACGTATCAAAATCAAGGAGATCACTATGAGTAGCATTACAGATATAGATAAAAACCTCAAGGTTGAAACGAACATTGAGCGCGATGGACTCGTATTCAGAAACGCAAATGATGAGCCATTTCAGCTCTATGGAATATGGTATGACGGAAAGCAATACCGCAGACTGCCCGAGGATATAGCTAGGGGCACTAATCCCGGGGTACATAATCTTTCGACCAATACCGCGGGCGGCAGACTCCGCTTTATGACGGACAGTCTTTATATCGCAATCAAGGTAGTTCTTCCGCATAACACTCTCTTTGCTCATATGCCGCTCACGGGTATTGCGGGATTTGATATGTACGTTCGCGAGGGCGGCGTATACGAAATAGCAAAAACCTTTATCCCTCATCACTCATTCAAGGATAGCTACGAGGGCGTGCACGATTTTGTGGGTGATAAGTGCCTTCGCGATATAACGCTGAACTTCCCTCTCTATAATGACGTTTACGAGTTATATATAGGTCTTAAGGAAGGGTGCGAGATCAAAGAAGCGCCGAAATACACAAGGGAGAAGCCGATAGTTTTCTACGGCTCTTCTATCACCCAGGGCGGCTGCGCATCACGCCCCGGAAACGCCTATACCTCGATAGTTTCAAGAAAATACGATATCGACCATATTAACCTCGGCTTCTCGGGAAACGCAAAGGGCGAAGCGATAACGGCAGAATACATTGCAAAGCTCGATATGTCCGTTTTCGTTATGGACTATGATCACAACGCTCCCGACAATGCGCACTACGAAAGGACGCACGAGCCATTCTTCAAAACCGTAAGAGCGGCAAATCCCACTCTCCCTATAATCATTATGACCCGACCGAAGCATAAGAGCCGTCTTTCAGAGGCGGAATTTGCAAGACTCGATATAGCGCGTCGCACGTATGAAAATGCTCTTGCCGCGGGTGACAAAAACGTTTACTTTATCCCGGGCTACGAGCTTATGGAGAGCGCGGGCGCAGAGGGCTGCGTTGACTTCACTCACCCTACCGACTACGGCTTCTTCTCTATGGCAAAAAGAGTTATAGAGGAGCTTGATAAAATTCTTTTATAAATCATCCGAAAAATCAAACAGAAAGAGCAAGCACGCAAGACAAAAAAATCTTGTATGTTTGCTCTTTTTTCTGTCAGTGAAGTTTTTGCTGTCGCAAAAGTGAAGTTGTGTGATACACAGTGAAGTTACTCGCCAAAGCTTGCAGTGAAGTTAAGTTTGCCCACTTTGCCGAAGGCAAAACTTCACTATCCGTAGGATAACTTCACTTACGAAGTAAACTTCACTTGCCCATAGGGCAAACTTAGTTATGCGTGTTCTCCGTTAAGGATAACACGCATACCGCTGATTAATTATTTACCCTCTTTGAGAGCGGCTCTTCTCTGAGCCTGGATTCTCTTTCTCGAGGGAGTATCAAGCACTACCTTACGGAGTCTGATGCTCTTGGGAGTTACCTCGATAAGCTCATCGTCGGTTATAAACTCGATAGCCTCCTCGAGGGAAAGCTGAATAGGAGTTATTAGCGTGAGCTTTTCGTCAGCGCCCGATGAACGGATCGCGGTAAGATGCTTTTCACGGCATACGTTTACCTCAATATCGTCGGGCTTGGGGTTTTCACCGACTATCATACCCTCGTATACGGGAGTTGCGGGACCAATGAAGAGAGGTCCTCTATCCTGCGACTGGAAAAGACCGTAGGTGGTTGCGATACCCTTTTCGCTCGCAACGAGTGACGAGGTAAATCTCGTCTTTATCTCACCCTTGAAGGGCTCGTAGCCTGCGAATATAGAGGAAATAAGTCCTTCTCCTCTGGTATCTGTAAGAAGCTCGCTTCTGTAGCCGAAGAGGCAACGCGTGGGAATAGTGTAGAAGAGCTTCTGCCTTGTTCCGTGGAGCTGCATATCGTTAAGGATACCCTTTCTTGCTCCGAGCTTTTCCATAACCGAGCCCATATATTCCTCGGGAACGTCTATAATAACGTTCTCGATAGGCTCGCACTTAACGCCGTCTATCTCCTTATAAAGAACTCTCGGGTTCGAGCAGCAAAGCTCATATCCCTCGCGGCGCATATTCTCGATAAGAATGGAAAGGTGCATCTCACCTCTTCCCGCAACGCGGAAGCTATCGGTGGTCTCACCGTCGGTAACTCTCAGTGAAACGTCCTTGAGAAGCTCGCGGTAAAGGCGCGCTCTTAAGTGACGCGAGGTTACGAACTTACCCTCTTTACCTGCAAACGGAGAGTCGTTTACGGAGAAGGTCATCTCCATCGTCGGCTCGCTTACCTTGACAAATTCAAGGGGCTCAACGCAGGAAGGCGCGCAAACGGTATCACCTATCGAGATATCCTCACAGCCCGAGAAGCATACGATATCACCGACCTTAGCCTCGGTAACGGGTACTCTCTTGAGTCCGTCAAACTGATAAATGGATACTATCTTTGCAGGCTTCGACTTTCCGTCGCCGTGATAGTTGCAAATAGCAACGCCCTGTCCCTGCTTTATAGTACCGCGCTCGACTCTTCCGATACCTATTCTTCCTACGAACTCGTTGTAGTCAATAGAGGAAACGAGAAGCTGAAGAGGATCTTCTTCCTCGCCCTCGGGAGCGGGCATATACTCGACTATCTTGTCAAGCAAGGGAGTAAGATCCTTGCCGGGGGTATGGGGATCGAAGGTTGCAGTTCCCGCTCTTCCCGAGCAGAATACCATTGGGGAATCAAGCTGCTCGTCAGTAGCGTCAAGCTCGATAAGAAGCTCAAGCACCTCGTCCGCGATCTCGTCAAGACGCGCGTCTGGACGGTCTATTTTATTAACAACGACGATAACCTTGTGATTCATCGCGAGAGCGCGCTCAAGAACGAATCTCGTCTGAGGCATAGGACCCTCAGCGGCATCAACAAGAAGAATAACGCCGTTAACCATTTTAAGTATACGCTCAACCTCACCGCCGAAATCCGCGTGGCCGGGAGTATCGATAACGTTGATCTTAATATCCTTATAGTGAATTGCCGTGTTCTTTGCAAGTATTGTGATACCGCGCTCACGCTCAAGATCGCCCGAGTCCATAACTCTATCTGCCATCTCCTGATTTTCGCGGTAGATGCCTCCCTGGCGGAGCATCTCGTCAACAAGGGTAGTTTTTCCGTGGTCAACGTGCGCTATAATAGCTACGTTTCTTAAGTCTGTACGAATCATTTCTTTTTCCCTCTGTTCTTTTATTTTCTTTCAATTTTTTCTCAACTTTTTTATTTTATCA
>JAFQPR010000099.1 GCA_017411605.1 Clostridia bacterium
GACCGAGCCCGCAAGTCTTGCAACCGAGCATCCGGAGTCGCTCGTTGTGGATAGGAAGTTACCGTTTTTAACGGTAATTTTTCCAAAGGTATCGCCCTTTGATGAGTCCTTCAAAGCCGTACCGCTACGCAGGTAGAGGAAGCCTTGAGTAGTTTCAAGAGTGACTGTATTGCCGCCGAGATCGACGGTAACGTTATTATAATAATCTGAAATATATTCGGTGTTTGCGGTAAGTGTGTAGTTTGATCTGAACAGTATAACGCAGTCGTCACCGTTTACCATAGAGTCAGTGCCGCCAATAAGTCCCGCGGCTTTTACCGCCGCGCCGAAATCACTGTACGCGCCAACAAAGGTCTTATCCGTTTTGAAAACAACGATAGGATAAGTTCCTGCATCATCAAATTCCTCGGGAACTGTTCCGTATTTATTATCTGCAGATGCAAAAGCGGTAAGATCTACCTCAAAGCTAAACTGATTTTCTTCGTGAAAAAGAACATCACCGGCATCGACGTTTGCTTTCTGCGCTTCAAGTGTCTTGTACGCCGAGATATATTCTACCTGAACTTCGCTGCCATCCTCCGAGAAGTAGAACATAGCTACCATTCCCGTTTCATAAGCGGTTGCCTTGTCAAGTCCCTGAGGGTCGATAAGGAAAGTATTTACTGTGTTTCCGTTTACGCCTACGTCGGTGCGGTGCTTGATGTGCTCCGGGTCAACGTGACCCGCCGCCGCAATTATGATGTTTTCGTGAAGTGAGATAAACTCATTCCATATATCTATACCGTTGTTAAGAGATTTTACTGTAGTCGTGGACTGCTCGCGCATACCTGCCTCACCCCATTGACCTTCGTAACCGAGAAGATTATGAGTGATGACGATAACACGTCTGTCGGAGTTCTCTGAAACTACATTGTTCGCCCACTCGAGAACTGCATCGGGAGCGCCATACTGCATACCGATGACCATATATTTATGCTCGCCTACTTCAAAATTCATATAGAAGTTTTCAAGTCTGCCCTCTGCATAATAGCCATCGATATTGTTTATAAACGAGGTAACACCGCCGAAGTAATTGTTATATTTTGTGTGGTTAGTGTAATCATCGTGGTTTCCCGGTACTATTGCGTAAGGAATACCCGCCGCGCCGAGCTTCTCGTGCTGAATTGCCGAATACTGCCACTCGCTGATATTATCCGTGTCGGTTATATCTCCAAGACCGAAAACATGCTTGATATTTTTTGAATTTTTGTTCTGTACTATCCAATCATAGATAGATGATGCATAAGCCTTTCCGTTTATGGCATCCTGATATACAAGGAACTGGGTATCACCTACGAAAGCAAAGGAATACGCATATTCCGACGTAGGACTCTTTCTTTCGAAGAAAGCGGGTGTCGCATCGTGACCGTTACCCGTCTGATCCTTTATTGAATCCGCGGTGTTGCCCGTCATAGTACTGTCATAGTACGCCATAAGCGACGCGTGCTTAAGATTAGTACCGCCGTTATATGCAGCAAGAGCATCCTCTGCCGTGAGCGCCGCCGAATATACACCAACAGAGCGTATAGCTCCCTTAAAATAATTTTTACCGTCAGCACCTATGGACATCTCTCTCGTGGTGCTTTGCGAATGAACGGCATCAAAGTCCTGTACCTCAGGCGATGACGTAACGGTATCCGTCAGAGCTCCGTTTACATAAAGCTTATAAACCGAGCTTCCGCCAGCCGTTTCATTTACCAGAGCAAGACGTACCCAGCCCATGCCTCTAACATCATAATTAAAAGGAATATGTACCTTATTCACAGAGAGTGAAGAATTCTCTGAATCGTACGAGGTCGAGTAATAATAAATAGCGGGATTACCGCCTGCAGTGATCTCAAATCCAAAGGTATCTCTACTCGTATTATTCGGATAATTCGATATTACGGGAGATGCACTGCTATAAGTCCCCGCGGGAAGATTAACTTCTGCCTCGTATGCCCTTGGCAAAGCAGTGAAGTATTTTTTGATATAAATAGGATTTGCTACGGAATCCTGCGAAAAAGTCCAACCGTCAGAGCTGCTATCAAATGCAAAAATGCTAAAAGATGCAAGCGAAATGATCAGCGCTGCAAAAACTGCCGCGATCACTATGTGACGAAGAGAAAATGATTTAACTTGTTTTTTCATATCTATCTCCTTCATATTTATTGCTTAAAAGAGATTTGCTTGACATATTAATCTCTCTGTGATATCATTATATCAAGATAACATACATAATAAAATGCAAATCATACAACATTTTGGGAGTAAACATACAAAAAAACACCGTTATGAAAAAGTACAACAGTTTTAAAGGAATAAGAAGTCATGACATAAGCGAATACCGGGGGCTTGAAAAAGAAGTAAAATTTACCCCTTATTTTTCAAATGATATCAATCCTCTCAAGGTGAGCTGCTTTGGAATTACAAACCCCGACAAGGATTATTTTATAGCAAGAAATCCCTCGCCTTGCTATATTATTGAGTACGTCGTTTCCGGTACCGGTTATATTGAGATAAACAATCAGCGAGAAAAGCTATCGGCAGGCGATGCGTACATAATACATCAGGGCGATTTTTGCAAATACTATGCCGACAAAAAAGATCCATACAAAAAATACTGGATAAATTTCGCTACCCTTCCGTTTTTTGAAGAGATGTTGCGAGCATACGATATATCTGACAGAGTGATCAAAGGAATTGATCTCGGCAGCTATTTTGATGAAATATTCAAACTCGAATCGGTCACGAGCAATAACGATGATCTGTATATTCCGATCAGCAAGATAATTTTCTGCATGATGATGGATATTGCGCAACACAAAAAGAATGCGATACCGGCAATAGGTTATGACCTTGCAAGTTCTGTCAAAGCGATACTCGACTGCTCCGTAAATCAGCAAATTACGATGGATGATATAGCAAGAGAAGTCTACCGTTCAAAGAACGAAGTCATAAGACAATTCAAACGCAGATACGGTATAACTCCCTATGCTTACCTCATTGATATAAGAGTGCGACGGGCAAAAAACATTCTGCAAAACACGTCGTCAACACTTGCCGAGATAGCAGAATATCTTTGCTTTTCTTCGGAGTATCACTTCTCAAATTGCTTCAAAAAACGCGTCGGCGAGTCCCCGAGAGAATTCAGACGCAAAGCGCGTGAGCCAAGCTCATAAAAGAATTTCACCAAGTAATTTAGCGAGGTGTTTTTCCATCATCAAAGTTTTTAATACTCTATAAAATAAAGGTCAAAAATCCGATTTTTGTGCAGATTTTTGACCTTTATGTAATTATTTGTTTACAAATCCATCAATTAGACTCGTAGCAACATGCAAAGAGCCATGCATTTGCGGTTACGGGATCGGTGCCGAAGATAAGATGTGTTTCACCGGGATTGGCAGGCTTATACCAGCCGAGAACGTTACCCATATCCTTTATCGCAACAGCGAGATCGTTCGTCAAGGGATATACGCCCACAGTGTCATCCGCTGCCTCAAAGTAATCGTACATCATAGGAGCATAAGTTATCTTATCCTTGAACTCACCGTTCTCATCATAGATATAATGCTGGAAGGGCTGAGTTTCGCAGATCTTTTCGAGCGCTTCGGTATACGCATTCGTTACCGTCAGCTTCATATATATCACAGGACCGTTCTTGCTGTTAAGATGATAGTATCCGTCGCTCTCGTTCAAGACTGCCTTCAAAGAAACGTTCGTTATATCAAAGTTAACGAGGTTTCCGCCCGAATAAACGTAATCCTTATTGATTTTATGCGTTCTTACGTATTCATTGTAAGGAAGCTCCTCGGGACTATAATCACCAAGGTCGGAATCCTTCGCAATCGTAAAGTATCCGCTTCCCGCCTCTGCCGCCTTTACACCGTAAAGGTACTGAGTGCTGTGGAGGTAATAAATTCTGAAATCGGAATAAATTGTTCCTGTAGGCTTTCCATCCCCGTCAACTTCAACATCGCTTTCGTTTGAAATATCATGATCGTATATGATAATAGGCGAGCCATAGTATTCGCAGATAGCATCCGCTTCGGTATCAATGCTTATTTTAAATCTACCTCGCTCGGTAGGAGTATAAAGGAAATAAACGGTCTCTCCCGCTTCAAATTCAACGTAGTATTTGCCGTCATTTACAATTGCAGCCTTTGATCCGTTGTAAAGCTCGTAAGTCGGCTCAACGTATGCCGATACAACTACCGTTACGGCTTTACCGCTCATCGTGCAAGCATTTTTATCATACTTGTACGTAGTATCCTTCGTGAACGTCAGAGTAAAGGTATAAGTTCCCTCGGTGAAGTCGAAGGTCGCAACACCGTTTTCATCGGTGAGCTTATTCTTAATTTTCTCTTCTCCCTGATACGCGCTTACTATTACTCCCGCAACGGGATTTCTATCCGCATCAACGATGGTTACGGTATATACGGGAGGCTCTTTTTTGCCGCAAGAGCAAATCAAGCAAATTACTGTTACTAAGATTACGACAGAAATAATGCTCAGCAAAATTATCTTCGTATTCTTCTTCATATGTTTTATCATTTTTTATCTCCGTATTTTTTGTATTGAAGATTTCGATCAATTTTAATAGTAACGGGAGGATGCCGAAGCGCCCTCCCGTTTTGCCGGTTACGGCATGTTTTATTGCAAATAATTAGTTAAAACAGCGCACCGTGATGTTTGAAAAGTTATATTTTTCAATACTTTGTGTTCGCATCGTGCATCTCGTAGTAATAGCACATTTTTGTCCAGGAATTAATTACTCCGGCAAAGGTGTTTTGATCCATAAGCGTCTGAAGAATCTTCGCAAGATTTGCGTCAACAAGCACGCACCCGTATGCTTCACTCGTAAGCTCAGCTCTAACCTCTTCGGGAAGGGCAGAAAGGTCAGTCTCGGAGTTGAACATCTTGTTAACGTAAACAAGAATATCGTCGGAGTGGTCTTCGCCTTTTCCGTGCATAATGCCTTTTTTAAGATCATCCATTTTGTAGGAATCGTACCACAACTGATAATCCGCTCCCCAAAGCTCCTTAAGACTGTTTGTTACGTAGTTGTTAAGGTAGTTCTTTACGTCGTTGGAAACGTTAAGAGGCTTAAGATATGTACTAAGAAGAAGCGCATCAGTATAATCGTTAACATAGGTCGACGCAATCCTATCGTATACAATAGGATCCTCGTCATCCTTAACAGTAATATCCTTGAGCGCTATGAATGCCTTAAGAGTTGCATCGGAAAGTGTTTTTCCGTAAGCTACGATAGCTGCCTTTTCATCCGAGGCATCCTGCTCGGCGGCAACCGCATCACTATAAGCCTTTACAAGCACTCCGAGCTGAGTATCGTTTATACGGCTCGTGTTATTCGAATAATTGGTGTAAACAAGAGTAAATATCTCATCGTCGCTTGATTCGGAGATATACTTCTTTATAGCTTCAAGCTCCCATGCCGCAATCTTATTCGCAACCTCTGCTCTGAACGTAGCGTCACTTCCCGACTTTGCATACTCTCTGAGTCCGAGAAGCGTATAAAGCTTGAGATAAAGAAGACCGTTAATGTCATCCGCTGTTCTGCTGAAGTCAAATGCGCCGAGAGAAAGAAGATCCTTTCTCATAGCGCCGTCTTTAATAAGAGTGGGATCGATATAGATCGGCTTATCAAACGGACCTGCAGCAAGTGTAAGATCAAGGTATACGTACTCACCAAAGATTATATTACCGTTCTTATCCTTACTAAGAACGTGACGGTAGTATCCGGTGGAAGGATCAAGAGCTACGTCTATACCGCCTGCGATAAGAGTATTACCCATTTCTCCGTTCTCATCAAGATCGGTGGTGAAAGCTCCTCCGGGAGAAGCGGAACGGAATAAATCAAGGCTCTCGCCTACATACTCAACCTTGAAGGTAAATTCGCCGAACATCGTAACATCATAGTAAGCAATGTCAATGTAGTAGGTCTTACCCGCTTCCATATACATAACCATACTGACGTTATTCATCTGATATTTAGCATCCTCTGCGGAATAAGGGATCTTGGTTATACGCTCAATAAGGTCATATTCATTAACAATACTCTGAGTATGAGTTTCATAATCATAAGTAAAAATCCATGCGTTAAGACTATCCTTACTATCAGAAGTAATGCGGTAAACACCCGATTCTGCGGGAGTGAACGCATACCAGAAGCCTCTGGGCATAATTATTCTGCCATCATAGTAAACATTGTTAGGATAATCTTTTTCACTTGAGAGAACCTTGAGTTCTTCGGGATAATTACTTACATCAAGCTCAGCCTGACTATCAAATGAAAGGAAGGTATCAAACGCGGAATGAGGAGCAACACCCGCAATCGGGTCCTCAAGCGCCTTGCCGTCTTTTGTTCCGTAAGCATCATAATATTTACAGAACTTAAGCCATTCGTTTTCCGTCTTATCAAATCCTTTTATTTCGATAACCTTACAAAGAAGCTCCTTAAGCTCTTCGTTCACCGAACAGAAGCCCGAGATAGTACCGTTTGATGCGTAGGAGCAATACTGAATGATTCTCTCAGCATAATCAACGCCGCCTAAAACCACCTCGCCATTATACGCCCAAAGGTATACGGACTCATCCTCACTAAGAGGATTGATATTCATAAGATTTGCAAGAAGGATAGGACATTTACCTACGCAAATATGATCGGTATCATTGATAGAACAAACGTGATAATAGCCATCTTGACTACAATACTTTACATTTTCATAGGTGTAATCACCCGTGCTCTCATCAACCCTTGCAGCCTGATAAGGAATATAAGTTTCAACGTCAATGCTGCTTTTTGCTACAATACGAAAATTTTTAAGGTAAACTGCATCGTCACCCTTGTAGGTATCGGAATCCTTCTGATAAACAAAGGAAACGGTATAAGTTCCATCCTCTTTCGCTACGTATGGGTAGCAATGTTTCCAATTATCTCCGATACCCGATATTTGATAAATTGCTTCATTATCTACAAGAATATGAAGAATATCAGCGCCCTCTTCGGTTGAAGAAAAATAGTCAAAACCTAACACGTCCCCTGCCTTCATCACAACATCGGCATGCATTATAGCATACGAATCATCCTTATCAACATTGGATGCCTTAAGGCAGTCGATATCACCCTTCTTGGTAACTATGAAAGGCCATGAATACTCGGCATCTGCCGTTCCGCGCTCGGGATAATAAGTAATTTTAGATGTACCGTCTTCATTCTTAACACTGTCAGAATTTAACACGCCCTCAAGCACAGCAGAATCTTCTTGCTGAATATCGGGAATTTCTCTGGGAATAAGCTCACTGAGATTCTTGAATATTTTCTGCTCGTACTCGGCGTCTGCGGCACCGAAGTAATCAAACATTTTTCTAAACGGCTTCTCCGAAGGAAGACCGCCTACCTCAACAAGACAAATCGTTCCGTAACGGTCGATCATTACGTTTGTGGGATAACCCGTCTGACCTGCAACCTGAGTTGAAATATCACCGAACGCTGCGAACAATGCAGGATCGGCTTTTGCCATCGTCAGATCAAGATTCATAGAATTCTTGAAGGTCTTAACTGCGGCTTCGTTATCGGGAGCATAAGTGTTAAGACAAATTACCGCAACATTATCCTCATATTCCTTGGCAGCGGTATTAATAAACGGAAATTCATTTATACAAGGATCACACGTGCTATACCAGAAATTAATAAGAACAGCTTTCTTTTCCTTGAGCACCTCGGAAAGCACTATTGCCTTACCTTCGGTGTCGGTCACCTTGAAATCATACATTATATCTCCGAGTGAATATTTGGGAGGAATAGTGTACGCTCCCTCGGTTTCGGGGAGTATTACAGAGGACGAAAGAACTATATCAACAGATGCGCTCTTGAGCTCGTAATATTCCTTTACGTCGTATCCCGCAGGAACTCCGTCAAGAACAACTACGTATCCGCTTTTGGGAGCAGTGTCTACAATCGCGATTCCCTCGTCGTTCGTTTTTCCGAAATCAACGATGTCATCCAGAGTTGAATCGGTATAAACGTAAGCCGTAATACCGCTCAACGCTCTTCCCCCTATGGTCTTCACCCTGATAGTATAATTGCTTACAGAGCTGTCAATATCACCGTTGTCACCGTCTTTATCGCCGTCGCCTTTATTCTTATCACCGCATGATACAAGCGTTCCCATTATACAGGAAACAAGCATCAGCATAGCTAAAAGCAGCGATATGAGTCTTTTGCTGGTCTTCATTTTTTATCTCCTTTTTGATTTTAGAAACGACAAAAATTGCAAATTTAACGTAGCTTACAAAATCCGATTTTCTTACAAAAATGCGTATTACTTCATTTTGTTAAAGCGAATTTTGGCAATTTCTACAATATGATTATATATACAAAACGCAAAAAGACAACTTCATCTAAAGATAGTACATTCTTTGCTTTTTGTAACAATAATTTTTGCAATTTCCAACATTTTCTTAATTCAAAGCATAGTTTGACTTATATAGTGTATCACAAACAAACAGAAAAATCAATAGTTTGTTTTCCTTTTCTCGCTATGAATTTGAAAATTTATTCTATATATTTTGTTAATTTTTTTTAAATTTTAGTTATTTTTTTAATTTGCGCTTGCCTTTTTATTTTTATTATAGTATAATACACTTTGTGCGAATTCGAAAAAGGAGCAATTCAGTCGATTAAACCGACTTTTTTAGATGTTTACATCTAATTGTTTCTTTGTAATCGCTAAAAAACAGAAAGGCAAACGGATAATGAACAGAAAAAGAAAACTGTCGGTATTTGTCGCTTCTCTTGTGTTGGCAGTAATGCTTCTTACAGCAATATTCCCAACCATTCTTTCGGCAGATACCATCACCTATCACGGAGATGCACCGTACATCAATCTTAACAACAGCGGTGATCTGTATCTTGATAAGACTAAGTTCTTTGACAGCTCCGTGATCTACAAGCTTCCCGACTCTATCAAGGAAACGGATGAGCTTTCACTCATCATTGAGATGCCGGGATACACGCTCCTCGACTATTACAACGAGTCGAAGAGCGATAAGAGCTTTACAAGCTTTGTAAACTCTGACGAGGCTTCGGCTATTGCCGAGGAAATAAGCAAAAGCATTGACGAGGGCATTGAGCTTCTTGACCGTGCGGGTATCTCATACGATGAAGGCGTACACTACTCCACCCTTCTTCGCGGATTCGAAATAACCGTTCAGGCCTCCGAGTACACCAATGTATGCAAGGCTCTCGGCAATAATAACAAAGTATATATAGGCGACTCTTACGAGCGCGCCGAGGCAGAGGTCGTTGAAAACAACGTCAAGGTATTCGAAACGGGTATCTTCAATACCGAGGGCTTCGGATACGACGGCTCGGGTATAGTTGTTGCCGTTCTTGATACAGGTCTTGACTATTATCACTCTGCTTTCTCCGTAAATAACTTCACCTCGAAGGAACTCGGACTTACTCTTGAAGAAGTAAGAGAAATAATGGCAAAGGAGAATATGTCATCCGAGCGACTTCAGCCGGGACTTACTGCAGAGGACGTTTATATCAACGAAAAAGTTCCCTTCGGCTTCGACTACGCCGACGGTGACTCCGAGGTATTCCCGATAAGACAGGATCACGGTACTCACGTTGCAGGTATTATCGCGGGTAACAACGGAAAGAGCGGCGATGAAAAGTTCACCGGCGTTGCTCCCAACGCGCAGCTTGCAATAATGAAGATCTTCTCCGATCTTGACGACTCCGCAAGAGCATCCTGGATTATCGCTGCTCTCGAGGACTGCGTTCATCTCGGCGTTGACGTTATCAATATGTCTATCGGTACTTCCTGCGGATTCAGTACACCTTCCGAAAAAGAGCTTGAATCCAGAGTTTACGAGAAGATAGACGAGATGGGTATGAGCCTTATCGTTGCGGCTTCCAACAGCTTCAACTCGGCGTATAACTCCGAGAAAAACGGTAACCTCCCTCTTACCTCTAACCCCGACAGCGCTACGATGGGCTCTCCCGCAACGTACGAGGGCGCTCTCGCGGTAGGCTCTATCAGCGGTGTGCGTACTTATTACCTTATGTACGGTAAAACCGTTATCTACTTCACCGAATCCAGCAACAGAGTTTCCGAGGAAAAGGAATTCGTCAAGGAGCTTCTCGGCGATAACAAGGATTCCGTTGAAATGGAATACATCAAGATCCCCGGCGTCGGACGCTCGGCAGACTATACGGGAATTGACGTTACCGGCAAAATAGCTCTTGTTGCCCGCGGATCGACAACGTTCGAGGATAAGGCAAAGGTTGCTGCCGAAAAAGGCGCTGCGGCTATTATCGTTTACAACAACGTATCGGGTGATATCAAGATGAATGTCGGCGACGTAAAGATTCCGGTATGCTCTATTTCCCAGGATGACGGCGAGCTTCTTGCCGCTGCGGGAAACGGTAAAATCAAAATAGCTAAGGATCAGGCGGCAGGTCCCTTCATGTCCGACTTCTCCTCATGGGGTCCCGGTCCCGATCTTGAGATAAAGCCCGAGATCACCGCCCACGGAGGTTCTATCTATTCATCGGTTCCCGGCGAGGGATACGATACGATTTCAGGTACCTCGATGGCTACCCCAAACATCTCAGGTCTTGCGGCACTGATCCGCCAGTACGTTATCAAGAACTTCCCCGAGGATATGATAAAAGATGCCGACGGTGAAATAAGCCTCAAGAAAGTAACCGAAATCGTCAACAGACTTATGATGTCCACAGCGGATATCGTTCTCAACAAAAACGGTCTGCCCTATTCCGTAAGAAAACAGGGCGCAGGTCTTGCTAATCTTTTAAACTGTTCTACAACCCGTACATATATACTCACATACGATAAAGACGGCAACGTCATGGATAAGACCAAGATCGAGCTTGGCGACGATCCCACGAAGAGCGGTATTTATACACTTAAGTTCAAGCTGGATAACTTCGGCGACAGCGCGGTAAGCTATGATCTCTCCGCCATAGTTATGACCGAGGGTGTCAGCGAAACCAAGACCGGTCACGGTGAAACGACCGTTACCGAGGAAGCATATATACTCGATGGCGCGAAGGTTGAGGTCATAAAGGGTGCGTCCTCGGGTACTACGATCAACGTTCCCGCAAAGAGCGCTATCGATGTCGAGGTAAAGATCACTCTTACGGACGATAACAAGAAATATCTTGACGAGTCCTTCGAGAACGGTATGTACGTAGAAGGCTTCATAAAGCTCGATTCAAAGAGCGGTACTACAATTGATCTCTCCGTTCCCTACCTCGCGTTCTACGGTGACTGGACTGTTGCTCCTCTCTTCGACCTCACGTACTTTGATACCAACAAGGATGAGCTTGATAACTCTCTCGACCACGAGGACAAGACACTCGCGGATGCTTACGCGACCCGTCCTATAGGCGGTATCTACAGCGACTATGTTTCCTATCTCGGCACTTACTACTACGAGCAGGATCCCACAAAGACTCAGATCCCCGCAACCGCGGATCACATTTCCCTCTCCAATCAGGAGGACAGCATCAATTCCTTCCGTTACATCTGGGGCGGTCTTCTCAGAAACGCAAAGACTCTTGACGTCATTATTACTGATGACGCAACGGGAGAAGTTGTTTACAGTGTCTATGAAGAAAACATCCGTAAGTCCTACGGTGACGGCGGTCCTATCTATCCCGCAAACATTGAGGTTGAATTCAGCGCGATAGAGCATAATCTTAAGAATAACACGAAATACACGGTTACCGTAAACGGCAGACTCGATTACGGTGACGGCGGTGTTGATACAAACCTTAATAACTCCTTCTCGTTCCCGCTCTATACCGACTTCCAGGCTCCTGCGATTACAGACGTCGAATTCTATACCGAATACGACAGCTCCGAGAAGGAAAACAGACTTTTCGCTAAGGTTGCGGTCTACGATAACCACTACGCGATGTCTACCCTCTTCGGTTACACCGCTTGGGTGGATTCGGATAATAACGGGCAATATGAGGGCGTTGAAATCATCAGCTTTGACAAGTATCTCACTCCCGTATATTCCGAATACAACTCCACAACGTACGTAACGTATGAGCTTACAGACTATATCGACGAGATAAAAGCTAATTCCGCTTCTCCCAACACCATCGTTGTAACCTGCTTCGACTACGCTCTGAACCAGGCAATCTACGAGATCGGTCTTCCCGCAGAATATACAGACCTCTACTTCGAGGAAGAAGAGATCGTTCTCAGCCCCTATGAAACGTACAAGCTCACTCCCCTCGTATATCCCGGTGAGGAATGGACCGAGCTTCTCGAGTATACCTCGTCCAATCCTTCTGTCGTTTCCTTCGCAAGAACAAATTCGACAGATTTTGATAAAAAGGATCAGCAGGTCAGCAACGAGCTTATTGCCTTGAAGCCGGGTATTGCATCCGTAAAGGTTCAGGGTAAAAACGCTGACGGTGATCTGGTATCGAAGACTATCAAAGTAACAGTTGTCGGTGAAAACGACGACAGATACCAGTATATAAGTCCCGACGCTAACGTCGTTAAGGAGTTCAAGCTTACGGGCTTTGACGTTGGAAAGGCGTTTTACTTCCTCTCCTCCGATCAAAGAGATATAGGTCAGACCGGTGACTCTATTAAATTCGCCGGAAACAGCTACTCTGTAAAGATGTACCCCTCCGAGGTAATCACTCTTGACTACTATATGAGCTCTTACGTCAAGGGTACGTCAGTCGTATTCGAGTCAAGCGATGAATCGATCGTCGAGGTTGGTAAAACTACAGGTAGAATTACCGCGATATCCGAAGGCTACGCATCTGTAACCGCAACGGTACTGTATAACGGTGAGCGCACGTACTTCTCCGAAACGATTAACATTGAGGTCAAGGATCCTTACGTAACGAGCGGTCCCACCCTTTCAAACTATTACGGTATCGGTATGAACGGCAAAGTTGATATGACTAAAGACCTCGCGAACGTTGCTATCACCGAGATCGGTCAGTTTGCATTCTCTAACTTCGACTATACTCCCAAAACAGAAAACGATATTATAAACGACGAAAACCCCGAATCAACTAAGATCTGGTACATCGGTAACAACGATATTACCTACGTTAAGATTCCCGAGGGCGTTGAGGTTATCGGTTCTTACGCGTTTGCGGGACTTACGGCACTTGAAACCGTCGAGCTTCCTTCAACCCTGAAGAAGATCGAGGTCGGCGCATTCTATAACTGCACGAAGCTCAAGACCGTAAAGGGCATCGAAAACGTTCAGTTCTTCAACCAGTACGCTTTTGCAAATACCGCACTATCCTATTCGGCATCGAATCCCTTGAAGCTTACGAATGCAGTCGCTATTGGTAACTATGCATTCTCTTCGGGACTTCTTACCACGTCTACGTATTACGCATACGAGGATTCGAACGACGGATATTATAACGATATTGATAAAAACAGCCTTCCTAAAAATCTTAAGGCTGTGCTTCTCTCCGAATATACTCAGTCGATAGGCGCTTATGCATTCGCAGGAAATGACAATCTTAAGACCGTCACGATAGGCGCGGATAAGCTCAAGGTAGGTGAGTTCGCATTCAAGGATTGCAAGTCGCTAGAGTCGATAAGCATCAACGCTGCGGTTATTCCTTCGGGTGCTTTCTACAACTGTGCAAAGCTTAAGAATATCACTATCGGTAAGGACGTTGCGGTTATCGGTGATAACGCATTTACAAATACCGCCGCTAAGAAGATCAACGTTGCAAGCGACAACAAGGTGTTCACCGCGAAGGATATCGGTGAATACAATTATCTCATCTCAAAAGACGGTAAGACTCTACTGCTCGCCGCACCCACGCTGCCTTCGCTTACACTTAACAACAGCTCGATCATTGCTATCGGAAAGGGCGCGTTCTCGGGTAACAGAAAGCTTACGACGGTAAGTATAAATACCGTAACGGCTATCGATGATTACGCATTCTCCGAGTGCTCAGCTCTTAAAGAAATCAGCTTTGCTCCCCTGAAATCCATTGGAAACGGAGCATTTGAAGCAACGGCAATAACCACTCTTCCCAATTTTGACAGCGCTCTTAAAACTATTGGTAACTACGCATTCTACGGCACAAGACTCACAAAGGTGGTAATACCCGACGGTGTTTCTGTCGGCGCATATGCGTTTGCGGAATGCGGTTATAAGACAGGTAACTCGAACAGTGATAACGTCAACGGCGTAGATACATTCAAAGGAACTATTTCCGAAATAGTAATCAAAAACGGCGTAACGCTCGGTACGGGTGTATTTGCATATAACACCGGTATTACATACGATAAGCTCACTTATGATGTCGAGTTTGTTGACGATAAGTACATCAGCTGGTACGTTCTTAAATCTCCACTTACCTCTCTTAAGATAGGCAATAACGTTAAAATAGGTAATTCCGCATTCTACGGCGCATCAGACCTTAAAAAGGTCGAATGGACAGGCGATGGCTCCGGTGTTTCTATCGGTGACAGAGCATTCTTCAACGCAAAGAGCCTTTCGGACATCAATCTCTCGAAGGTAATCTCGATTGGAAATGAAGCATTCTACGGTATTTCCCTTAATAAGTACTATACCAACAGACTCCTCGAAACCGGTCCGGTTCAATCAATCGTTTACGAGGACGAGGTTAATTACATTCCCGAGCTTATTTACAATATAGCTCCTCTTGCTAACGTCGATCTTTCCTCTCTCACACACCTTGGAGATCAGGTATTCGCTCACAATAAGAGCCTTACGTCGGTTAAGCTCGGCGAGAGTGTGAAGAAGCTTGGCTACGGAGTATTCTACGAGTGCACTAGCCTTGAGGATATCGATCTTTCGCACGTTGAGGTTATCGGCAGCCACGCATTCGTTTCTACCGCTATTAAGACTGCAGACCTCTCAAGCGTGAAGGTCAGCGAAAAGGAAGCTGACGGCGGCTATAGGCTTGCAATCGGAGAGTTTGCTTTCCTTACGAACAACAATCTTGCCAAGGTAATATTCAATACGAAGCTTGGTAAAGACGAGTACGTTTCTATCGGTGAGGGCGCATTCTCCTACTGCGAGAAGCTCACTGAGCTCAGCGGTATTTACAACGTAAGCTATATCGGTGATTATGCGTTCGCTTATACCGCGATAACCGCGGCGGGACTCTCTAATGCGGAAAGCATCGGCTCTGCTGCATTTATGAAGGAGAATCCTACCGAATTCAAGGTTTCGCTCGGCTCAAAGCTTGTTTATATGGGTGACAATCCCTTTGCTTTCTGCATAGTCAAACCCTTCGAAACGACCGTTACAGAAAGCTTTAACGGTAAAGATTATACAAGCGTAGTAAGCACCTTTGATATAAGCAAAAGCATCAAGGTCATCGACGGTTCTCTTTACAGAGTCGTTCCTTACGGATATGAGCTTATTACGTACTGCGGCGATGGCGGTATCGTTAACGTTGCCGGCGACACTGTAAGAGTCAGCGCGTTTGCGTTCGCGGGCTCTGACGTTACCACTGTTATTCTTCCCTATACCGTAAACTCGATCGGTCATAAGGCGTTCTTTGGATGCGACAAGCTTTCTCTTGTCAGCTTCTCGAGCTACTATGCTCCGATACTTGAAGAGGAATATGACGACATCTACTTCTTAAGCTACGAGAACATCCCCGCTACCGGCGGATACGATATCACAGGTGACGGAAAAGATGACGTAGACGGTCTTGGTATCGTTGATTACTTCATGTGGAATGCCGCATCTCTTCCCTCTAACGTATATTACGGAGCTAACTTCGTTGACTATATCGGTCACGTCGGCTCTAAGATAATGATGGTAAGACCCTCTAACGGTCAGCATTACGATTCGTTCGTATACGGTCAGTACTTCGATACCTTCATTGACGGCGCTACGGCTGCAGACGATATCACTCTCTCGGCGATAGATGCTATCAATAAGATTCCCGAAAAGATCACTCTTGAGGATGAAGAGCTCATCATGGCTGCAAAGGCGGCTTACGATAAGATAGCTACCGATGATCAGAAGGCTCTCGTTGCAGATCTTTACCAGAAGCTTTCCGGCGCTATCAACAAGCTTAATGACCTCAAATATCTTGCAGAGCAGGATAAGAATGAATCCGAAGAGCCTGCAGATACAAACGAAGGTCCTAACGCTGTTACGGTTATCATAATCGTTATCGGCTCTATCTTCAGCGCTTGCGCTCTCGGCGTAGCTATATACACTCTCGTTCGTTATATCAAGGCTAAAAAGTCCGATGAAAATAACGGCGTTAACACAACAAATACAGAATCCGAGAACAAAAAATCGGAGGATGACGAATAATGAAAAAATTTATAACTCTTCTCATCGCGGCGACACTCATCATCGCCGCCGCGATGATGCTAAATTCCTGCTCGCAGTGGGATATTCCTTACGAGAAGCTTGATAAGGACGGAAATACCGTCAGCGTTGAGTTTAATCCCGGACAGGGCTCTTTCGCGGGCACGGTCGTTACAATAGTTGACGTCTTCAGCTACGATGACGTAAACGGATTTGGCGTTAAGCTCCTCTCTCCCGATGACAAGGCTCGCGGAGAGGGTAACGCATATACTCCATCCTGCAAGGATCACACCTTTGGCGGATGGTACGTTGCAAAGACCGACGGTAACGGTAACGTTACTCCCGATCTGACGAAGCCCTGGGATTTCAAGAAGGATATTCTTGATTCGGATTATCTGGCAGGCGGCAAAGGTACATCATCCGAAGAGCCCGTGCTTACACTCTGCGCATATTGGATCCCCTATACAAGCTATAACATCTATATTCCCGACGGTAACGGCGGTTTTAAGAGTCTTGCAACCGTTAAGACTAACGTTCTTAAGCTCCCCGTATGGACCGACAAGGGAAATCTCGATCTGAAGAGCATTCCCGAATGGGAGGGTATGACCTTTACAGGCGCATATCTCGACGAAGCTCTTACAAATAAGATCACCGCAGAAACGTACGAAATCGAGGTTCCTAAGGGAGAAACCGATCCTAAGGTTGATATCTATACCACCTGGGAGGAAGGTACTTGGTTCAGGATCACTACGGCAAATCAGTTAAACAGAAATGCGATCTCTGACGGTTGCTATCTCATAATGAACGATCTTGATTTTACACAAGATACCTGGCCCACCGCGCTTTCCGATAACACGTTTAAAGGTAAGCTCGTAACGGAAAACGGTAAATCGGTTAAGATATCAAACGTTTCACTCTTTGCTTCCACCGGCGCCACAAAGAGCGGTCTTTTCGGCGGAATAGATGAAGGAGCTGAAATAAAAAATATCAGCTTTGAAAATATCAAGTGCGAGATTGAAGGAACTACAAAAGAGGCTAAGTTTGCTCTCTTTGCTCCCTCTGTTGACGAGAATGCCGTTATTGAAAACGTATCGCTTTCAGGCAGCCTCACGCTCGTAAACGATTATGCTACAACGCTTTACCCCTACATTGAAAACACAGACGGACAAGCGAAGACCGATATTATCGATATTGGCATAATCAGTGCTTCAGGTAAGGTCAACGGTATCACCTGCGGTAAAATAACGGTTGGATTTAAGGCTCCCGACGAGATTCCCGGCGCTACCGTTACGGTAAATGACGACGGTACCGTTAAGGTAACACCACAGCCTTAATGCCCTTGTTACGATTATTAAATTTGGAGGAAAATATAAATGAAAAAGAGAATCATTTCCCTGATACTGTGCATAGTTATGTGCTTCAGTATCGTAGCGACGCTTGCAGGTTGCGGTAAAAGAACCGATGCGTTCGTTATTATGTCCGAGGAGCTTGACGGACTTTTCAATCCGTTCTTCTCCACCACTGCCGCTGACGGTACTATCGTATCTATGACTCAGATAGGTATGCTTTCCACCGCTATTGACGAAAACGAAAACGTCAAGGTTGCTTATGGCGACGACTATGCGGTCGCTACCCTTGCTTACGAGTCCAAGCACAACCCCTCAGCAGGTAAGACCGGCAAGGGTCAGACCACTTATACCTTCGTTATCAAGAACGGTATCAAGTTCTCAGACGGCAAGCCTCTTACCATTGAAGACGTTCTCTTCAATATGTACGTTTACCTTGATCCCGTTTATACAGGATCTTCCACTATGTATTCTACCGATATTCTCGGTCTTCAGGAATACAGAACTCAGATTCCCGGAGCAAGCGACTCCATTTCTGACAGCATTACAAGCGGTGCAGCGCAGCGCGCCGAAAACCGTATTAAGGAGCTTTTAAATCTCTTTATCGCAAAGGGTGACCCCGAAAAAGACGGTACTTACGATCTCAGCATTGATGATATGAAGACTCTTATCGGTAAGCACTCTGTTTCTAACGGATACAAATCCGCTATTTCCGCTGACACCTCTAAGGTTACCAACCAGCAGCTTCTTGAAGACTATAATAAGGCACTTGAATACTTCAAGGAAGAGCTTGAGGATGATTACGTTGCAGCTCAGGATGCTTACGATCTCACGAAAGCTCCCTATAGCGAATGGAAAAATTACTTCGATAACGAAGTGTTCAGATTTATGTATTATGAGGGCTTCGTCGAAGTTAAGTACGAGGAGATCGAAGGCGGTAAGGAAAATAAAAACAAGATCATCTCCATTACCCCTCAGTACAGTGAAGACGTATGCAAGGATAAGGCTTCTGCAATCAACTACGTTTACAACTCAAAGGTTTCAAGCGAGCTTAATATGATCCTCTCCTACTGGGCAACGGCATCAAGACTCAGAACAGAGTATGCTGCTCAGGCTACCGAGGTTATCCTTCGCGAACAGATGAAGGGTGATGAGCTTGCGGTTAAGAACATCTCGGGTATCGTTTCTCTCGGACACACTACCGACGTTGAAAAGGTTACCGTTGACGGCAAGGAATACAAGGTTGCTCACGAGCACAACGAGGACGGAACTCCCAAGAATGCCGATGAATACGATGTTCTCGAGGTTACCATCAACGGCGTTGACCCAAAGGCAGTATGGAACTTCGCATTCTCCGTTGCTCCTCAGCACTACTATGCTCCGAATCAGACGGTCGATATCAAGAACAACAAGTTCGGCGTGCAGTTCGGTACCTTCTCATTCATGACTGATGAGATCCAGGCTGTTCAGCACAATAAGATTCCCGTAGGCGCAGGCGCTTACAAGGCAACAAACAAGTCTAACTCCGATAACCCCGGTATTACCGAATTCTTCTCTGACAATGTTGTTTACTTCAAGGCAAACAATTACTTCGAAGAAAGCTTCGGCGAGGCATTCCACGTTAATATTGACAAGATCCGTTATCAGGTTGTAAGCACTTCTAACGCGCTCAATGCGCTTGAAGCAGGTACTATCCACTACGCTACTCCTCAGCTCACCGATAACAACATAGATAAGCTTAACTCGCTCAAGAAGGAAGGTCTCACATATACCTCCTCCGATCAGCTTGGTTACGGTTATATAGGTATCAACGCGGGTATGGTCGAAAATATCAACCTCCGCCGCGCTATTATGAGCGCTATGGATACCGCTCTTGCAATCGAGTACTACAGAGATAATACAGCAAGCACTATTTATTGGCCCATGTCCAAGGTAAGCTGGGCTTATCCCTCCACCAAGGACGAAGCAGGTGAAAAGGTATTCAATGTTTATCCCGAGGATCAGGATTATATCGACTTTACCTTCAACGATAGCGAAGCAACAGAGAAAATTCAGAAATATATGAAGGCTGCGGGCGCAGCTGCAGGCGATTCAAGACTTAAGATAAAGTTCACGATCGCAGGCTCTAACGTTTCCGACCATCCTACATATTCCGTATTCCAGAAGGCAGCAAAGCTTCTTAACGAATGCGGTTGGGAAATTGAGGTAATTGCAGACAGCCAGGCACTCACTAAGCTTTCTACAGGTTCTCTTGCGGTATGGGCTGCCGCTTGGGGCTCTACTATCGACCCTGATATGTATCAGGTATATCATAAGAACTCCACCGCTACCAGCGTTCTTGCATGGGGATACGACGATATTCTTGCAAATCCCGGAAAGTATAAAGAAGAAACCACTATTCTCAATAAGCTTTCGGCAAAAATAGACGAGGCTCGTGAAATTGAGGACCGCGAGGACCGCGCAGAGCTTTATCAGGAAGCTATGAGCTACGTTCTTGATCTTGCGGTTGAGATGCCCGTTTACCAGAGAAAGGTACTCTACGCTTACAACTCCGACGTTATCGACAGCTCGTCACTTCCGGAAACGATCAACCCCTACTCCTCTCCCCTTGACAGAATCTGGGAAGTTAAATATGCAGAGGGCGTTGTTGTTACCGAGGACGGTAACAGCGGTCTTGGAATCGGCGCTATCATCGGTATTATCGCAGGCTGCCTTGTTGTAGCAGGCGGAGCTGTTGCTGCCGTTATTATCCTTAAGAAGAAAAAAGGCGGCAAGGCTACAGAGGGCGCAGTTGCAATCTCGGATGACGATATCACTATCGAATCAGATTCTGACAACTCGGAAAACAACGAGGGTTAATAAAGGATTATGTTAAAATATATACTGAAAAGACTTGCTCTTTCGGTTCTCATTCTTCTCGGCGTTTCGCTTATCATCTACGTTCTTATAAGATCCATGCCCGTGAGCTTCATCGAAAATAAGATCAACGAGATGAACCAGGGCGGAGCTACTATCCCGGAAGAAACAATCGAGAATATGAAAGCGCTATACGGTCTTGAAGACAACAGCTTTAAGGGTATACTGAAGGGCTACGTCAGTTGGCTCTGGTCGATATGCAAGCTCGACTTCGGTACGAGCTTCAAGTACGGTGCTCCCGTGCTTCAGGTCATCAGAGAAAATATGGGCGTTTCCTTTGCGGTAGCCGCAATTGCTACGGTTTTCGAATTCCTTATCGCTATACCGCTCGGTATTACTGCTGCTACGCATCAGTATTCGGTAAGAGATTACGTGGTAACCGTTCTGGTAATGATAGGAATCTCACTTCCCTCATTCTTCTTCGGTCAGATTCTCAAGGACGTTTTTGCGATGAAGCTCGGTTGGTTCCCTCCGTCGGGTCTTATCGACGCAACCGCAGACTACGGCTTCTTTGGAAAAATGTTTGACTATATAAGGCATCTGTTTATACCTATTCTGACGGTAGTTATACTGAGTATAGGCGGACGAATGAGAATGACGCGTACGAATATGCTCGAGGTTATGAACTCCGATTATATCCGTACTGCAAGAGCTAAGGGTCTTAAGGAAAAGACCGTTATCTACAAGCACGCATTCAGAAACACGCTTATACCGCTCGTTACGAGCCTTGCGGGACTTCTTCCCTCGCTCTTCTCGGGCGCAATTATCACCGAGCAGGTCTTTGACCTGCCCGGTATAGGTAACAAAGCCTTTCAGGCAATGATTGCCGCAGACATCCCGTTCATTATGGGATACAATATGTTCCTCGCGCTGCTCAGCGTTATCGGCGTTCTTCTCGCCGACCTTATGTACGCTGTTGTTGACCCGAGAGTAAAACTGGGTTAAGGAGGGGCAGATATGGAAAACAAAGAAATTCTCGAAACAAATGAAAACGAAGAGATTTTGGAAGAAACAGGACTAAAGGTCGCCGACGATTCCATTGAGAAAAACGTCAAGCTTATGTCCCCTATGCAGATGGTTCTGCGCCGCTTCTTCCGCTCAAAGCTCAGTATCATAGGTCTTATTATGATACTCTCGCTATTTGCTTTCTGCTGGCTCGGTCCCGTATTTTATAATACGTGGCAGCCCGACGAGGTAGATTATACTCCGAAAACAGATTTCACAAAAACCGAGATCGAGCTTCCCGACGGTACTGTTTTCACTCAGGTAGTAGAAAGCAAGGACAGCAAGAATTCTCTCGCAAAGCCCTCTCTTTCTCATCCTCTCGGAACAGATAAAAACGGATACGATATTCTTGCCCGTATTATGTCGGGCGGTAAGGTATCTCTTACCATAAGCTTCCTTTCCGTATTTATTATCACCTTCTTCGGCGTTGTATTCGGCGGTATCGCAGGATACTTCGGCGGCGTTGTTGATAATATCATCATGAGAATATGCGATATTCTTATGTGTCTGCCCGGATTCCCTATTCTGCTTATAGTCGGTACTCTGCTTCAGGCAGAAGAGTTCGGCATAGATATGAAGTACAGGATCTATTATCTTATGGGCTTCCTTACCCTTATATCCTGGTCGGGTACGGCGCGCCTTGTTCGCGGACAGATACTCTCGCTCAGAGAGCAGGAATATATGGTTGCCGCAGAGGCGATGGGTTACTCCGTTCCGAGAAAGATATTCAAGCATCTCGTTCCGAACGTTATGCCTCAGCTCATCGTTTCGATGACGCTCAGTCTCGGAAGCATGATCCTCTACGAATCCTCACTGTCATATCTTAACCTCGGCGCTCCCGATAAATATGCAGCTTGGGGTACTATGATAAATGCTACAAACGAAATCGATATTCTTCAGAACTACTTTAACGTCTGGGGTCCTCCCGGTATATGCATCATCATTGCCGTTCTCGGCTTTAACTTCATCGGTGACGGCTTGCGTGATGCTCTCGACCCCAAGATGAGAAGATAAGGAGGTAATTATGAGTCTTTTAGATAAATTCAAGAAAAGTAAAGATAAATCTACTGATAATCATTACCTCTCAAATAAAGAGATAAAGGCTATTGCAAAGGCAAACTCCAAGGTTATGTTTGAGCTTGAAAAGAAAAAGTACAGACACGCCGAGGAAAGCGAATTCGTAACCGAAATGAAGGATCCCGCCAATATTCTTGAGATCGAAGACCTTCATACGTATTTCTTCACCGATCAAGGTATCGTTAAAGCCGTAAACGGTGTTTCATTTGAAATTCCGCAGGGCTCTACCGTCGGTATCGTTGGTGAGTCGGGATGCGGTAAGAGCGTTACAAGTATGTCGGTCATGCGCCTTTTGCAGGGCCCCACGGGTCAGATATATTCGGGAAGCATCCGCTTCAAGTCTTACGACTTTAAAAAGGATGCGAACGGAAATCCCATTCCAATATACAAAAAAGATGCGAACGGAAAACCCGTTTACCGCCACTTGCTCGATAAAAAGGGCAATCCCGTTACGGATAAAAACGGAAAGAAGCTCATAGTTCCCGTTCAGGCAGTCAACGAGGCGGGCGTTTACGCCTACGAGATGGAAGAAAAGGTATTTGATATTGCCGAGATGCCGATGAGTGAGATACACCGCATCAGAGGCAGACAGATATCTATGATATTCCAGGAGCCTATGACCTCGCTTAACCCTGTATTTACTATCGGTAATCAGCTCGATGAGGTCGTATTTATACATACCCCGGGCGCAACCAAGGAGATGGCAAAGGCTCGCTCGCTTGAGATGCTCTCTCTCGTCGGTATTGCAGCTCCCGAGCGCGTTTACAATTCATATCCCCACGAGCTTTCGGGCGGTATGCGTCAGAGAGTTATGATCTCTATGGCGCTTGCCTGCGACCCTCGCCTTATAATTGCGGACGAGCCGACTACTGCGCTTGACGTTACTATTCAGGCGCAGATACTCGACCTTCTCCGCGAGCTTAAGGACAGAATAAGCGGCTCAATTATGCTTATCACTCACGATCTCGGTATTATCGCCGAAATGGCGGATTACGTCGTTGTTATGTATGCCGGCAGAGTTATTGAAAGAGGTACCGTGCAGGAGATATTCCATAATCCCCTTCACCCCTACACAATCGGTCTTCAGAAATCGAAGCCTACTATGGATTCGGATACCGATACGCTCTTCAATATTCCGGGTAACGTTCCCAACCCCGTTAATATGCCAAACTACTGCTATTTCAAGGACAGATGCTCAAAATGCATCGGTAAGTGCTCGGGTGATTATCCCTGCATGGTACAGGTAAGCCCCACGCACTACGTTGCCTGCCATCTGTACGGAGAGGAGAATAAGGATGGAAAATAAAGAAAATTTGAATCTCCAAAACGAAAACACCGCGGCACCCGATGAAAGCTACAAAAAAGAGCCTTTTGACCCCGACGCGCTCCTTGAGGTAAGACACTTAAGAAAGTGCTTCCCGATAAAGAAGAGCTTTACGGGTAAGGTGCTCTCCGAGCTCGTTGCCGTAGATGACGTTTCGTTCAAGCTCAAGGCGGGCGAAACTATCGGTATCGTCGGTGAGTCCGGATGCGGTAAAACAACTCTCGGCAGAACTATTCTTAAGCTTCACGAGGCATCGGGCGGTCAGATAATTTTTGACGGCGAGGATATTACAAATTATAAAGCATCGGAAATGCGCCACAACCGCACGAAGATGCAGATCATATTCCAGGATCCGTACTCCTCACTTCCCCCGAGAGCGACAGTTGGAAACATTCTTTCCGAGCCTGTTCTCGTGCATAATATCGTTCCCAAGGATCAAGTCAAGGATTACGTTCTCGATCTTATGGAAAAATGCGGTCTGCGCGATTATTATTTCGAGCGTTATCCGCACGAATTCTCGGGCGGTCAGCGTCAGAGAATATGCATCGCGAGAGCGCTTTCGGTAAATCCCAAGCTTATAGTTTGCGACGAGCCCGTTTCCGCGCTTGACGTTTCTATTCAGGCGCAGATCATAAATCTGCTTAAGGATCTTCAGAAGAAGCTCAATCTCACTTACCTCTTCATTTCTCACGATCTCTCGGTAGTTAAGTTTATCTCCGACAGGATCGGCGTTATGTATCTCGGTTCTATGGTTGAGTTCGGTAATAAAAAGGATATCTTCGCAAATCCCCTCCATCCTTATACCGAGGCTCTCTTCTCCGCTATCCCAAATCCCAACCCCGACGTGAAGATGAACAGAATAGTTCTTAAGGGTGATATTCCTTCGCCCGCAAATCCTCCAAAGGGCTGCAGATTCCATACAAGATGCCCTCACGCAACCGAAAGATGCAAGACGGAAGCTCCCGTTTACCGTGAATACGAGCACGAGCATTTTGCCGCTTGCCACCTTCTTGAAGAAAAATACGGCATAAAAAACTAAAATATTTTGAAAAGAGATTAAAATGAGTAAAGATAAGAAGAAAAAAGACAAAAAAACCGTATATATCGATGATGGCAGAACAATAGTTGATATGTCGGCTTTTGGCGGATCATCGAAGAAGCCAAATAACAGAGGGCCTATCGGCTCGGGATTTAAGGATAAGATGCGCACGTATTTCGAGAGTGTCAAGCTCATGCTTCTCCCGATGCTTCTTGTGCTCGGACTTATTGCGATAGCTTTTCTGATTCTTTATCTTCTGCTCTCTCTTGCATAAAATAAAAAAAGGCTAGCTTGTTATACCCGCTTTGATAGGTACATTAAGCTAGTCTTTTTTTATTATAATTTTCGTTTCAGTTTAAGCAATCATTCTGCATAATTGATAAAACCGCCACAAATTAAAATATCGCCATCATAAATCACGGCAGACTGACCGGGAGTAACTGCTCTTACGGGCTCCGAGAGAATAATTTCAGCAGTATCACCGAAGAATCTGACGAGCGCTAAGGTAGGCTTTGCAGCATAACGGAGCTTTACCGATAGCACCGAATATTCGTGATCTGATATAGCGGAAGGTTCTCTCATCCCGGAATAAACAACACCGTCTATATAAACACGGGTTGCGAGCGAATCGTTTTCGGAAAGAGTGACGGTATTCATCACGGGGTCTATTTTTGTTACAAAAATACGTGATTTCGCACTTATGCCAAGTCCTCTTCTCTGACCTACGGTATAGCGTATGATACCTTTATGCTCGCCGAGCACGGTTCCGTTCACGTCAATAAAAGCGCCCTTTTTTGAAGGACCTGCAACGCTTTCTATATAAGATGCGTAATCTCCGTCGGGTAAGAAGCATATTTCCTGGCTATCCCCTCTGTCAGCCGCGGCAAGCCCCGCATCACGGCTCATCACGCGAATATCACCCTTTTCCATATCCGAAAGCGGAAGCATCAGCTTTGAGAGTACACTCTGCGGCAAGCGCCAAAGCATATAGGTCTGATCTTTTTTTGCATCGCGTCCGCGCTTTATTGCATAGTATTCACCTTTTCCGTCAGCGAGCTTCACTATATCTGCGTAATGCCCCGTTGCTATCATATCAAAGCCGTTTTTATCGGCAAACTCGAGAAGCTTTATGAACTTAACCTCGCTGTTACATACAACACACGGGTTTGGGGTTCTTGCGCGAAGATACTCGGATACGAAGTTGCTTTTTACTATTCTGTCAAATTCCTCTCTCGCATCGATAACGTGAAGCGGTATTCCAAGAGATGCTGCCGACTCCCGCGCCTCGTCAACACTCGTATGCTCGTGCATAAGTATGACCGCGCCCTCAACGACATGACCTTCTTTTTTCAGCTTTAATGCAGCGTAAGTCGAATCAACTCCGCCGCTAAGTCCTAAAAGTATTCTCATAATACTATCCTTTATTAATAAGCCGTAGGAATTTCGGTGTAACCCGATTTTCTTACGGCTTGTGTTTGCTTTTATTCCTCGTCCTCGTGCTCATCCGACTCTATCTCAAAATCGATAGGTCTGCCTATTTTCTTATAATAGTCTGCAAGCGCGCTCTTTACCGCCTCTTCGGCAAGCACGGAGCAATGCACCTTTACCGCCGGAAGTCCCTCAAGTGCTTCAACTACGGCACTGTTTGTAAGCGCGAGAGCCTCTTCAATAGTCTTTCCCTTTATAAGCTCGGTAGCCATAGACGAGGTAGCGATAGCCGCTCCGCATCCGAAAGTCTTGAATTTGCAATCAACTATAACGTCATCCTCAATTTTGAGGTACATTTTCATTATATCGCCGCATTTCGCGTTTCCTACCATTCCTACTCCGTCGGCGTTCTCAATCTCGCCTACGTTGCGAGGATTCATAAAGTGGTCCATTACCTTTTCACTGTACTGCATCGTTATTTCCTTTTCCTTCGTCGAAATTTAATTCTGATTTCCTTTTACTATCTCTTCCCAAAGAGGGCTCATATTTCTGAGCTTTTCTATAATGGGAGGTAAGGTTTCGAGTATATAATCTATATCCTCTTCGGTCGTTTCGTGCGTTATCGAAAGACGCACTGAGCCGTGAGCCTTCTCGTGAGGCACGCCCATGGCGAGAAGAACGTGAGATGCCTCAAGCGATGCGGATGAGCAAGCAGAGCCCGTCGATGCGCAAATTCCCGAGATATCGAGCCAGAGAAGCATACTTTCACCTTCAATAAACTCAAAGCCTATATTGACGTTGCCCGCAAGTCTTTGCGTCCTGTGACCGTTCAGCTTGGAAAAGGGTACTTTTTCGAGTCCCTCAATAAGTCTGTCACGCATCTTCACAACTCTGTCAAGCTCGGGAATCTTTGCGCTTGCAACCTCGAGAGCCTTTGCGAGACCTACTATATAAGGAAGGTTTTCCGTTCCCGCTCTCTTCCTTCTCTCCTGTCCGCCGCCCGAAATGAGGTTATCAATAACAACGCCCTTTTTGATATAGAGCATTCCGATACCCTTTGGAGCGTGAATTTTATGACCCGAAAGAGCAAGCATATCTACGGGAAGCTTTGAGAGGTCAATATCTATATTACCTATTGCCTGAACTGCGTCGGTAAACATAAGCGCGCCCTTTGCGTGAGCAAGCTTGCCTATCTCTTCAATGGGCTGAATAGTTCCAACCTCGTTATTGGCAAACATTATAGCGACTACGGCGGTTTTATCGGTTATCGCAGCCTCGAGCTCGTCCATTTTAACTATTCCGTCGGAGTCGACTCCAACGTAGGTTACGGGATATCCTTCTTTCTCAAGGTCACGGCAGGTATTGAGGACTGCCGGATGCTCGATGGCAGAGGTTACGATATGATTCCTGCCTTTTTTAGCCAAGCGCTTTACAGCGCCGCGGATAGCCCAGTTATCCGATTCGCTTCCGCAGGACGTGAAATATATTTCATTTGCGGAGCACGAAAACACCTTAGCAATTCTCTCCCTGGCGCCGTCAAGAAGCTCCTTCGCTTCTCTGCCCTTTGCGTGAAGACTCGAGGGATTTCCCCACTGCTCGCTGAATACGGGAGCCATGGCTTCTATTACCTCGCGGCTCACAGGAGTTGTAGCCGCGTTATCAGCATATACAAATCTTTTCATTCTTAGTTTTTCCTCGATTTTATTTTGTCGATTTTTATACCTTACTTATTGTATACTATTTTGGTGTAGATTTCAATATCTTGTCAAAGAAATATGTTAATTTTTTATGAACAAAGCAGACTTTTCTTTCATATTCGTAATAAATGGAAGCCTCACGGCAAAACTGTCCTTGACTTTTATTTTAAATTAAGATATAATTAACTTCGGTAACTGCAAGTTTTATCTATTCTTTGGAGTTTACACCGTTTTAAAAAAACAAAAACTAAAGTTAATAATGAAAGAGAGTACACGATGTATACAATTGGAGTTGATCTCGGCGGAACAAATATTGCTATCGGTCTTTGCGATAGCGAGCTGAAAATTATAGATAAGGGCTCGGTCCCTACAAAGGCGCAAAGAGAGCCCGAGCTTATCATTAAGGATATGGCTGCCCTTGCAAAAACTATTATTGAAAGAAACAAGCTGACACTTTCGGATATCGAGTACGTAGGTATTGCCGCTCCCGGCACTGTAAACGCGAAAACCGGTATTATAGAGTACGCAAATAACCTTCCCTTCCTTAATTTCCCGATTGCGGATATATTCAAATCATACCTTCCCGTATCAAAGGTAATAATAGCAAACGATGCTAACGCGGCAGCTCTCGCTGAGGCTCTCGTGGGCGCGGCAAAGGGTACGAAGAACTCGGTTATGATAACACTCGGAACAGGCGTTGGCGGCGGTGTTATTATCGACGGCAAAATATTTGACGGCGGCGTTAACTGCGCAGGCGCGGAGCTTGGTCACACGGTTATCGTTGCAGGAGGAAGACAGTGCTCCTGCGGAAGACTCGGATGCTGGGAGGCTTATTCCTCTGCCACAGGTCTTACCAATATGACAAACGAAAAAATGCACGAGCTTAAGCTCAAGGGCGTCGATTCTCTTCTTTTCGATGAAGCGGAAAAGGCGGGCAAGGTTTCCGCAAGAACGTCATTCAATGCTATGCGACGCGGAGATGCAGCAGGAAAAGAAATCGTCGACCGATATATATTCTATCTCGCTGAAGGTATTACCAATATGATAAATATCTTCCAGCCCGAGGTTCTCTCGATCGGCGGCGGAGTTTGCAACGAAAAGGAATATCTCACAAAGCCCCTCATTGCACTCGTCGAGCGCGATCAGTATACGAGAACAAACAAAAGCAAAGCTAAGATCGTAACTGCTACACTCGGAAACGATGCCGGAATTATCGGCGCTGCAGGTCTTGGTAAATAAATTATATTTTTATTAAATAACTGGGGCTGGCGCATTTAGGCGCAACCGAAAATGACAAAAAACGACATAAAGAAGCTCTAAATCCCCCTAGCCCCTTAGCGCATTCGAAGGTAGCTAAAGTTTTGCACAACTTGAGCTACCCTCTTGTTATTTCCAAACAAAAATGTTCATACGCAAAACTATTATTCACATGAAAAAGTAAGTTACCTTCATATACTTTAATGCTACAAAAATCGAAAAAAGTCTTCCAAATCTCCTTTTTTTCATTTTTATTAACAAATTCTTTTCAATTACTTTATTATTTATTACCAAACTGTTGATTAAAATAAGCTATAATAACTTATATTTATAAATATTTTGAAGAGAATCGTGCTTGCACTTCTCTTGTCCAACGAAAGCGAGTTTTTATGCAGAAACGCATTTTCAGATCTTTTTTATCGGCTCTTCTTTGTCTGGTTCTCTCTTTCTCAGTTGCTCTGACGCTTATTTCATGCAGTATAGCAGGAGGCAATTCCGACTCGGCAGGCGATGCTGACGTAGATGACCAAGGTAATAACGGCTCGAGCAGCTCTGTCGAGGGCGATTATCACGGGAAGATCGTCGTTCCCGTTTACAAGGACTACGGAAGAGATACTATTAATTTTAAAGACATTTCATATACGAGACCTAATTACAGTAAAGCCATAGAAAGCTTTAATAAAGTAATAGAAGCCATTGAGAAAAACGTTATTTCATTCGAAGATCAGTTAAATATGATCGTTGATCTTGAGGATGACTATAATAACATTCTCACAATGTATGCTCTGGCGAATATTCATAACTCAAAGAATACCTCGCTTGAATTCTGGAATACCGAATATGCCTTCGTTACATCGAATTATCCCGCGTTCGCTAACGTTATCGAGGATATGTTTGTTGCTGCGGCAAATTCGCCGCACGCGGAAAGATTCGAAGAGGAATACTTCGGAGAAGGACTTATTGAAGAATATAAGGACGGCGGTATGCTTACCGACGAGATGATCGAGCTTTGGGCAAAAGAGGAAAAGCTTGAAGCCGAATATTCTTCCCTATCGACCGACAGCATCAAGATAACGTATAACGGTGTTACCGATACTCTTGATAATCTTCTCGACTCTTACAAGCAGAAATACGGTGAAACATCGCGCGATTATCTCAGTCACTCGGCGCTTATAATGAATATATACAGAGAGAAAATGCATGAAAAATATCTTGAAATATTTATCTCTCTTATCAAGGTAAGAAAAGAAATAGCGACAGAGCTTGGAGATTCATCTTATCTCGAATACGGATATGAGTCTTTGGGAAGAGATTATTCTAGTGAAGAGGCTTCCGAGTATCTTGACGATATAGCAGAATATATCGTTCCCGTTTATAATATGCTTTCTCTCTCGGCATTCATTCCGTACTTCTATCCCGACGGACTTGATAAGCCATCGAGAGCAGCCTCCGAAATAACGCTGGATACTCTCATTAATAACGGTTACTATCTTTTAGATAACGTTGACAGTGAGCTCAATGAAATCTACAGCTATATGCTTCAGCACGGGCTCTATGACGTCGAGATCGATGAGGATAACAGAATGCACGGCGCATTCACGACATATCTCGATGATTACAACGCTCCATTCATCTTTATCAGCGCAGGCGGCAATATAACAGATTACTCAACGTTATTCCACGAATTCGGACACTTTTATGATGCTTATATAAACTACAATTCCGATACATCGATAGATCAAAAAGAGATATCCTCTCAGGGACTTGAATATTTAATGCTTCTGTTCACTAATGAAAAGCTTTCTGACAAGGAGCAGCTTTATCTTAAGTACACTATGTTCTGGGATGCGCTCGAAACACTCGTTATCCAAGGCTTCTACGCTAAATCCGAAGAGCTTATTTATGCGCTTGATTACGAAGATATCACGGTTGACAATATCAATCGCGAGGTAAAAAAAGCTGCAGAGATGTTCGGCTTGAACAGTAAGAGCATTGACGTTTCTTACTTGTACGGCATTCCTCATCTCTATCTTTATCCCTTCTACGTACAATCATACGCTGTATCAATCGCTCCGGCTCTTGAAATATACTTTATGGAAAAGGAAAACAAGGGCTCAGGCTTTGAAGCTTATCACGAGCTCGTTGACAGAACCGATGAGGAAAATATGACTCTTCTTGAATCGCTTGAAAAGTCAGGACTAACCTCTCCGTTCAAAAAAGATTACCTTCGAACCTTGGCAAACAAGATACACAATGCTATCTTGGGCAAAGACTATTACGAGGACGAAAATATTCAAAACGATTTAAATGCGGCGTAGTAATATGCCGCATTTTCCATTATACTCAAACTGCCGCTTGCAGACAAATGCTGCAAACGGCAGTTTTTTATTCTAAAACACGGATACCTTAAATAGTATTTTGCATTTTTATAAAAATCATTTATTCTTCCGCAGTCTTTCCGCGAGCGGCATCTATTACCTTCTTATATTCGTCATACGTGGCAACTGCCGGATGCGAGCCTTCTCCGTATTTTTCGGTGTAAATGGTCTGCGTATCATCATCGCACAAGATCGGTCTTGTGTTTATGAAAGTAAGCCAATCGCACTCATCCGCAAACGCACTTACAATAGAGTTTGTAACAATAGCATCATCAAATACTTTGTCCGGTACGTACAAGCTGGTTTCGATACTGCAATAGTAAACATTCGCATCCGGGAACTTTTCGTGATAAATATGAAGAAGCTCAACAATCATCTCACCCAAAGCCTCGGGAGTAGCGTAGCATCTACCTTCATTGTAAGTATCGTTAAAGCCGAGGTGAACGATTATTTCCGAAGGATTAAGAATAAATAGCAGACGCTCGGAACATTCGAACCAATCGTCAACCGTTGAGCCCCCAATACCGAGAAGGTATGCATCTTCGTCCGCGAAATCGGTATAGAAGTCTTTCCAGTGGTATTCAGTGAAGTAAGAATCTCCAACGAAAACAGTACAGCCGGGAGTTTCCTTCGCTTTATCTATCGTACCGCCCTCTGCCTCATAGGTATTGTATCCGCCGTTTATAAGACTTTCACTATACTGAGGAGTGAATGCCCTGACGTTGACAGTAAATTCTGCTCTGTGCTTCGTTGTGGCTGCAACGACAACAACTTCGGTATCATCAGTAAATTCGCCCACTGCGTATATACTTCCGTTTTCGATCTTTACACGGTCATCGGAAACCTTATACATTATATCCTCTTCGTATTCGGGTTTCGTAAAGGATATACCGAGATTCCATGCGCTGTAATTTGCGAAAATGGTAGTCGGCGCGGAGATTACAAGCTTACCGTAATCACGAACCTCAGCAGCAAGAGTATCATTCTTATATTTCTCGGAAATCTCTGCAAAAGCGCGGAGCGCATTTACAAGATCCAAATGACTGAGTGCGTTATCCTTTGCATACTGAACGTAAGAATCGAGATTGAATCTACCTTTGACAGATATAGCTTCTCCATTAAGAGTACCTTCTGCGCTGATATTAAGGATCGTACCGAAGTTATAAACCTTCATACCTTCGACAACAAGAGTTCTATTATCCGCCGTTGTTGCAACATCGGCAAAGTTAGACAACATTCTCGCTTCTTTTCCGCCTGCATAAGTAACAGTTACAGTTCCGCGGAATCCTTCGTGAAGGTTTAGCACAAATATAGGTGATGACTTCAATCTTATCGCAACGGTATCAAAGACGTCGGTAAGACCTTCATTCAAAGCATTATAATTACTGTTTGTCGTATACATAACACTTACAGGTTTATAGTATTCAAGAAGTCTGGCTATAACCGCATCATTTTCTATACCGTTAAAATACTTCGCGGCTTCGTTAGCATAGTTCAGCATAGAATAAACGAGTACCTTATCAGCGTTTGTATAGTTATCGTTTCTCAGTATAGTATCCGCATACTCGGTTATAGATACGGAAACGGTGCGCTCCGCAGTATACGTATCCTCACCGCATACCTCTTCTATTGAGAGATAGAAGCTTACAGACTCCGATGCCTTATTGCAAAGCTGACTGAGATCGGCTTTCACGTAAGGAGACTCGCCAAGAGTTACTTCAATGAGCGAAAGCTCCTCTGCTTTGCCTTCATCTTTGTATACCTTTACGTAATCCTTGTATACTGCAGGAATAAAGAGATTAATGCCAAAATCTGCGTAAAGAGAAAGATTATACTTAAGTCCGCTTATTCTCTCCTTTACGGTAAACTCGGGATCTATTTCCACATCTTCGGAAAGCGATGTAGGAAGAGCTCCCCACGATTCGAATATCTTCTTGGTTGCAACGAGTCCGTTCTCCGAATCGGGAACAGAAACGCCTGCATCAAATACGTTACCGCCCTTGATATACTTTTCGGTTACAAGCGCATTACCATCAAGATCGTTCCAGGTTACGTTAACGGTAGCCTGATTTGCGAGAGTCATATACTTAAGAGGCTGAAGCTCGAGTATCTCTGCGTTATTCGGGATAGCTGAGGTATCTGCGCCCTTAACTACAATATAAACATCCTTTTCGGAGAGCGCCGAATTAACAACGGTGATTCTCTTTGTGATATAATAGCCATTTTCGCCGAAGAGTGAGGTTATTTCGTCGGATGCGAAATCTCCGTTATACTTAGCCCATACCGACTGACTGTAGCCTATGGGACGGGTAGTGATAGCTACGTTTTCCATCACCTGTATCTTCGAAGAATCAACGTTTGAGTTATTAGCATAAAGCTGACCGCTTATAACGCAATCCTTAACTGTTATGCTCTCGTAATTTTCCGTTGCGCCGATTATTGCATCGTTTACTGTTGTCTGTATCATCGTGCAGCCTTCAATTACAGCTGTCGTTGTGTAATCAAAGCTTACAGGAATAACAGCGGATGAAGGAGTACTGATTATATAGTTGTTTTTAGTGTTGATAAGTGTCGAATTCTTAACGTTAATGCTTCCGTTATAGAATCTCGGATAAATAAGAGCTCCGTATGCCGAGCCCACTCTTACAAGAGTTGCGCCGTCAATATTAACCGAGCAGGATTCATCTCCCGTTCTGGGTTCGATAACACAGTCGCCGATCAGTGTGAGATTAGAGCTTACCGCGCCTTCAATTCCATCGATTTTTCCAACGTTGAGAATTGAATTATGTACGTTTCCTGTAACGTTGGATTCTATCTTTGCGTTAGCGTCGGTAATAGGAGCCATATGTATCAGCGCATTTCCTCTTACAGTGCTTCCATCGGCTTCTCCGCATTTATAAATAGCACCGCCGGGAGCTGAAGAGTATATGTTTAAGGTACAGTTGGTCGATATTATAAATGATACGGCATAATGCTCTATTCTTATCGTATGACCGTTGAGATCTATTCCAAACGTACCGTTTGTAAACGTTTTATTGGAAGAGTTCAAAGCTCGGCTCATCGTACAATCTTTATAGAGCTTATATGTTTGTCCTTTTGACAGACTGTAAAGCGGACTGCCGGAAGCTATATCTGTTTTTTCGGTTGCCGCTATAAGTTTACCGTTGGAATCAAGCAGTACCTGAGCCATTTCAAAGACTTCAACTATGGGAGTTGCATATACGTGACCTGCCGTTTCCCCTGCCAAAACCTCTAATGCGTACTCATAAGAGAGCGGATTTGCGATATCTGCGCCGCTCCATCCTGTTTGCCTATATATTTTATGCTCGGTTTCGTTATATACCCATTTTTCCTCATTGAATGCGTGAGTGGGATAAGCGCCAACTTGAACAACGGTAGTAACATCTTCGTAGGTACCCGAAAGGATATCTCCAACCTGCCAATGATAAGTAAGCTCAACTCCGAATCTTTCATCGAAGCAATAAATAGTATTGCCGTTTTTATCGGTCGTTGTAACGTAAGAATAAGAGCCCTCGGCAACCTTTATATCATAACCGTTGGTTACAAGATAACCGTTAGCCTTTACAAGCTGCTCCACGGTCAAATCACCGTTAAGCTCGGCATAAATACCGGCAGCTTCTGCTTTCGTAATAGCTTCGCTTACTGTTTCGTACGGTTTACCCGCTACGGTTATAACGTTGCGAGTAAAGCTATAGTTTTCTTTCATAGAATAATTCTCTACGTAGTAATCGGGATTAAGCGACGCGGCGGACTCTTCGGTCTTATATTCGGTAAATACTCTGTAAGAAATATTATCGAAGAGAATGGACGTACCTACCGTCTGCGATGTGCTGACGTCAAATCTTAATCCCTGCGCATAATATGCCATAGCCTCATCATCAGTGCTTGCAACGGTTGATATGGTGCAGTATCCGAGCTTCTCACCGTTGAGATAATAGTAGATTCTGCCGTAGCCGCCAATAGCGTGCTCCGCATAGAGAACTGCAGTTATGCGGTTCCATCCGTCCATATCGAGCTGAACGGTATCCGTAGCTCTACCGCTGAGTCCTGCAATATTCAACGTTCCGTTCGATTCAAGAGAAAGAGTTGAAGATGTGGGAATTACGCCTCCATTGCTCGCGTTTCTCGAGCTGATTTTAAGCGTTCCATTCGTAAATCCGTATTCGGAATCGGTAGCTATGTCCATTTCACAGATCGCAACCTTGAATGCGTTATTTCCAAGCTTTGCTTTACAGTCGTTACGCGTATATTCGTATAAGCCGAAGTTTGGACCCGCATTTGTTTTTCCCGTCGAAGCATTCGTTCCGGCAATATTAAGCTTAGAACCGTTTGCATACGCAACACCGCCTACCGTCGCTGCGGGAATCCAATACTTCATAGCGGTGTTATCAACGGTTAAATACTCCGCAGCCGCACCGTTAAAGTTATAGAACTCGCCTTCGCCCTCAAAGAGCATTCCCGTGCCGAGCTTGCTTGTGTAATAAGCGATATTTGCCTTTACGGTTGCATTGGATGACGTGAGATTACCGCCAACCTGATACTGCACGATATAGCTTCCGTCGGTTGCGGTATCGGTAAGATGTATATTTGAATTCTCAAAGTTCCAGAAATGCCAGAAATCGGTATTATCCTCTTTGTCACCCTTCTTTACCACTACGTAAGGCGCGCCGGGGTCACCTACGGGATCGTACACAATAGCATAGGTTTCGGAGCTTGCAGCAGTAGTACCGTCGGGGTATTTAATACCTGCATTTGTTATCTGCGAATTCGAGGAGAAACGGGTTCCCTCGGATACGTAGAGCTTTGCATCGTTTGCAAAAACAGCATTATGATTAACGATTTTCGAGGTGGCATCAATATAAATGATAGCATTATTTGTGATCTGTCCGCCCTGGTCAGATTGACCTAAGATATGTCCGACACCCTTAGTGGTACTGTTTACAAGGTTTACTCTGATATTGTTTCCAACCTCTTCGGTAGCTCCGCTGTTAGCGTGCATAACCATATTATACGCATACTTAAGCGTGGAGTCCTTGATATTGATAGTTCCGCGGTTAACAACTCCCGCCGACATACTGTCAACAAAGATCGAAGATCTTGTTCCGTTTTTAGCGGAGATTGCATCGAATACACAGTTTTCAACGTCAATAATAGTTTCGGTTACATCCTTGTATGCTGCACCGAAAATCGTTATTAGGCACGCTGTATTCGTCACCGTCGAATTAGTGATCTTTGCATAACCGTTATAGCCAACAGAAAGGAAACGAAGTCCGCCAAATGATTGAGCGCCCGCATTATCGCCGGAAGTTAAGCAGTTGAACTTTACGGCATCGATATACCATTTTGCGCCATAGGTATCGTTTGCGTTTTCCGTTGCTGCCGTAGTATAGTCATTAAAGAACGCATTAGTAGTTGCAGCGCTGCGCGTTGATACGATATCAAGGTTCTTCATATTATACGTTCCGCGCGAAACGTTGATAAACTTTTCGGAGGCGGTTCCTGTGTGCAATACGGAAATTCCCTTGCCCGTACCGATGATCTCAAATGTACCGTCTGCAGTTCCCCCATAGATCGCTCCGTCAACCGTGATAGATCCCTCACCCGTTACGGTAAATTTCAAGCCTGCGGCATTCAAAGAAAATGCCGAAGAAAGAGAGGACGAAAGATCGTATCCGTTAAGATCAAGAGTTAAATTCTTCGTAATCTTGATTGCCGAGGATACCTTTACGTTGCTTTTAAGCGTTACCGTGGTTCCCGCTTTTGCTCCCGATAAAGCATCAGAAAGCGAAGCGGCGGTCTGCTCAGTACCGTTTGCATCCACGTATGCGATGCTCTCTGCCGAGTCATCCGCGCTGACAACCAAAACAACTCCGGTCAAAGCAAGCGCAATTGATAGAATAATAATCATTATTTTAGTGATTTTTTTCATACCGTTTTTCCTTTCGATGTTTATTTACTAACTTTATTTATATAAAAAGCTTTTTACTTGCGCAATGAAATGTCTGAAATTTACAAAAAAGTCTATAATTCGCAAATGAAAAAATTTTGAACAATCACTCACCGTCATCTACATATCTTTCCGCTTGAGTTGTGAAGAGAAGATGATATTTTCCATGTCTTTCCATAAGCTCGTCGTGAGTTCCCTCCTCAACTATCGAGCCGTCCTCGAGGACTATTATCTGGCCTGCTACCTTGGCGCCCGAGAGTCTATGAGATACGAAGATGGATATTTTACCGCGGGAAAGCTCCTCAAAGCGGTTAAGAACATCCTGCTCGGCAAGCGGATCCAGCGATGCCGTCGGCTCGTCCATAATGAGTATATCCGAATCCTTATAAAAGGCTCTCGCAATAGAAAGCTTCTGCCACTGACCGCCCGAAAGCTCGATTCCGTTTTCTTCAAACATTCGCGTAAGCGGAGTTTTATATCCGTCGGGAAGCTCCGAAATAAATTCATGAGCATTGCCCGATTTTGATGCTTCTATAACATCGCGCTCGTTATGCTCGCGCCTTACGTCGCCAAATTTTATATTTTCTTCAGCGGTATCCGCATACTTTCCAAAGTCCTGGAAAATGATACCGTACATATCGTAAAGCTTCTCAACGTCGTATTCTCTTATGTCTCTTCCGTCAAGAAGTATTACTCCGTCCGTCGGATCATAAAGTCGCATAACAAGCTTTAAAAGTGTTGTTTTTCCCGCTCCGTTAAGACCTACAAGTATGACAGATCTATCTGTTTGTAAAGTAAGATTTACGTTTTTAATAACATCTCGGTCTGTACCCGGATATCTGAAGCTAACATTTTTAAATTCTATCGTATGCGGAGAATTGCGTTTTGGAATAAGTGGCTCTTCTATAATCGAAACAACCGTTGCGGGCTCTTTCATAAAGTCGAGCATATTTTCAATAAAGAGAGTTCCCTCGTATATCGTTGCGGTTGATGTGACTATCGTAGATACATATCCCGTAATAGAGGTGAGCGCGCCGGTATAAAGCGACCAGTCTCCTATCTCACCCTTTCCCGAAAATACAACGTTATAAGCAACAAAGGCAAAGAGCGCCCCGCTTGCAAGCACGTATACAAGACTTACGATTATCTGCATCAGGGACTCGCGCAGAATAATTCTTCGAAGACCTTTGTAATAGGTTTTAAACGCATCGTCATACTTTTCCTTGAAGGTATCCGCAAGTCCGAGTATCTTTATTTCTTTTGCATTATCCTTATTGGTCATAAGAGATGAATAGTAATTCATCTGACGGCGCTCTTTTGAGTGACGGCGCAGGTATTTGAAATTTCTGTTGCGGTAATAGTAATTTACTACGGCACCCGGAATGGAAGCTATAATTACTACCAAGGGAGCGAGGGGACTGAGCGTTGCAAGAACGACTATGAACGATGCAACGCTGAGGACAGAGCTTATTACCCTGAATGTTGCCGACAGTATGTGCAACGGTCGCATTCCCGCTTCTCTATTCGCATTCTCAAGGCGTTCGTAAAACGCGGGATCGTCAAATGAACGTTGATCGACTGTTTTCGCCTTAGTGATTATCTTTACCTTGATATGATTTACCACAAGCTCGCCCGCAATAGAGGTCACGCAAGTGTTAATTCGGCTCAAAACTCTTTTCATAAAAAGGTATATCATATCAAGCACGAGTAAAAACACTACGGGCTCAAGCGTTTTGAACAGATCACTCGCTACACTGCCAGACGCGTTTGGCGCGGCGATAAGAAGATCGGCAATATTATTAATCAGATATTTTGATATGTAAGCTCCGATTACAGGCAAAACACCGTCGAAAATACATAATAGACACATTGCAATAAGTATTTTGGGTGATGCTTCCCATACTAACTTAATAATGTAACCAAGGCGTGAAGCAAAGCCCATCGTTCGTTTTAAAAGATATCTCGGAACATCCCTAAAACGTTCCGGACGAGGAATTCCATCGTTCGGTAGCTTTGGAGCTGCTGAAAAAGCGTTTTTATTTGACATAAACTGCCTCTGTAATTAAAATTTTTATGATTACATTTTAACACATTATGATTTATTTTTCAATAGCATTTCTTTTATTAACTTTAAGATTGTTTCTCTCTTCCACAGATATTTGTATTATAGTACTGTCGTTTTGTAATATATTCCGATTTGAATTATTGTTTTTTACCAATTTGCGAGTATTGGTGCTTTGTTTTGTACGACTTTTGTTGATTTTGTATATCATTTTTCTTTAAATTTGTTTGTTCTGTCAATAGATATTTGCTTAAGATTATGTTACAATATAACGTGTTGTTTTATTGGCAGAAATCACATTTTTTTTTGTTTTTTGTATACTGTATAAATGAAAAGCAGCAAAATCATCAAAACGTAAACTATCGGAGGATTTATGAAAATACCCTTTACGAACGAGCTTTTCGACCTATCAAATTCACTCGCAGGAGATTTTTTATCAAAATTTGAGCATCCGCACGAGGCTTTAACAAAGATACGTGAGTTTATAATCTCGCTTTCTAAAACTCTTCCAACAGATGAATATACCGAAGTAGCCGAGGGAGTTTTTATTGCAAACGACGCATCGGTGGCAGAAAGCGCGACTATACTTCCTCCGACGATTATCGGACATAAAGCTGAAATACGCGTCGGCGCATTTATACGAGGATCGGCGCTTATCGGAAACGAAGCAGTTATCGGAAATAGCACAGAGATAAAAAACGCTATTATTTTTGATGGAGTTCAGCTCCCTCATTATAACTACGTCGGTGATTCAATTCTCGGTTACAAGGCACATCTCGGAGCGGGTGCCGTTATATCAAATTACAAGCTTGATCATAAAACAGTAAATATACGTTCGGGGGACGAAAAAACAGATACAAAGCTTCGGAAATTCGGAGCAATACTCGGGGACTTTACCGAGGTTGGATGCAACAGCGTTGTTTTTCCAGGGTCGATTATCGGAAAGCGTTGTCTTATCTATCCATTAAGCTCGGTAAGAGGAATTATTCCGCACGAATCAATTCTTCACACGGGCGGTGTTTTAACGCACCGCGAAGCTGATTAACAAACTGAACTTACGCTTTTTGCGAAAGGATATAAAGTTATGAAAAAATTATTTGGGACAGACGGTGTTCGAGGTAAGGTAAACGAATTTCTTACAGAGGAGCTTGCGGAAAATGTCGGAAGAGCTCTTGGAGCAATACTAACACGCGAAAAGGCCATCCCCCGTGTTGTAATAGGCGGAGATACTCGCGAATCTTATGCAATGCTCATGAGCGCTTTAGCGAAGGGGCTTACGGAACACGGTGTAAACGTTTACGAGGTTGGTACGCTCCCTACCCCTGCTATCGCGTATCTTACCGCTAATGAAAATTTTGATGCCGGAATTATGATCTCAGCTTCGCACAATCCTTATGAATATAACGGTATAAAAATATTTGCGGGTGGCGGTTTTAAGCTTTCCGACGAAAAGGAAGAAGAGATAGAGCAAATTATTTATGAAGGACGTTATATTTCAAACGCCGATGCTCACGGAAAATTCCAACGTGCGCCCGAGCTTCTTTCGAAGTACATTGATTATATGAAAACCAAGATTCCGCAGACAAAGCTTGACATTTTTGCGGTAATTGACTGTGCGAACGGCTCATCTGCTGCAACCGCAAAAGAGATCTTCTCTTTCCTCGGTAACAGAACGTTATATCTCGGGGTATCTCCTGACGGAAGAAATATTAACGACGAATGCGGATCGACTCATCTTGATCACCTTGCTGAAAAGGTCAAGGAGCTTCACGCGGATATAGGTATTGCCTTTGACGGTGATGCCGATAGATTTCTTGCAATCGATGAAAGCGGTAACGAGGTTGACGGTGACTATATTCTTGCAATTCTCGCAAAAAGTCTTTTTGAAAAAGGCAAGCTTACGCATAATACCGTCGTCGGTACTGTTATGACAAATTACGGTTTTTCAAAATTTGCAGAAAAACACGGATTTAGGTTTATCCCAACGAAAGTTGGCGACAGGTACGTGCTTGAGGAAATCGAAAAATGCGGCTATGCGCTAGGCGGTGAGCAGTCAGGACACACGATAATCAGAGAAGCCGCTACAACGGGTGACGGACAGCTTACCGCTCTCTATCTTCTCGCCCGAATGGCAGAAACGGGAAAGCCCTTATCCGCTCTCGCCGATATTATGCAAAGATTCCCGCAATGCACGATAAACGTTAATGCAGACGAAAACGGTAAGGCACTTATAAAAAACGACTCTCGCATTGCCGCGATTATCGACGATGCGAGGATAAGGCTCGGGGAGGACGGAAGAATTCTCGTACGTCCTTCGGGCACTGAACCCGTTGTCAGAATAATGGTAGAAAGCCTGGAGCCTGCTCTTGCAAAATCTATTTGCGAAGACGTTAGCACAAAGATTACAGAATTATTATAATGAAAGCTCGGTAGAGGTATAGTGCCTCCGCCGAGCTTTCTATTATAATATTAATCCTATAATATGTGTTTTCTCTGTTTTTTATTGTTTTCGGATAACTTGCCAAAATCTGTATTATCTGATAAAGTTTGTAAATACGTGCTTTTCGCGTTCGGGAAGACCGTATTTTTCTTTACCGAGAGCTATTGATTTCATCAAAAATACCATATTTTCAGCTAGGGTACGCATACTTTGCATTCCTTCGGCATCCTGCACCGCTTCTCCGGGTCTTCCGCCGTGAATACTGTTCCAATACTGCCCCGAAGCTACGGGCATTCCCGATATAGTAAAGAATTTATTAAGCTCATCAAAGGTTGAGGAAAGACCTCCGCGTCGAGCAGCAACAACGGCAGCCCCTACCTTCATACGTTTATCAAAGCGCGTGCTGTAAAACAGTCTTGCGAGGAGCGCTGTCAGGGTAGCATTTGCGCCTGCATAGTATACGGGACTTCCAACGACAAGACCGTCGCAGGCTTCGAATTTTGGCGCTATCTCATTCACTATATCGTCAAATACGCATTTGCCCGATTCGTAGCATTTAAAGCAACTGATGCACCCGCGCACCGCGAGATTGCCAACCCGGATAAGCTCTGCTTCTATCCCCTCTTTTTCAAATATCTTCATTATTTCTTCCAGCGCAGTTGCTGTATTCCCGTTTGCGCGAGGGCTTCCGTTTATCAGTAAAACCTTCATTACGTATCTCCTTTAGTTATATATTATTTTATGCCGAAATTTTATTATCAAACAAAGCATCCGTGAGAAAACAGAGGCTCTTTACCTTCTGTAAGCGTCATAATTCCAAAATGACCCTCTCTTGAGCCGACACTGCCCGGATTGAAGAGGTAAAACGGCGCATCTCCCTCATTCACGTATTCAAGCTCCGGTATATGGGTATGACCGAAAAGCACAATATCCGCTGAACGAGATTTAGCTAGATTGGAAAGACCCGTCTTGCCGTACTTTACGCCGTAAAGATCACCGTGCGTATAAACTATTTTTTTACCTTCAAGATATATTTCTGCGGTTTTCTGAACTGCCTCACCGAAAGCTATATACCTGAAATCGCAGTTTCCCCTGACCGCAAGAAATTTTATGCTCGGAAATTTATAAAATATATCCTCGATATCCGAAAGTCCGTCACCTAAGAAAAACACAACGTCGGTATCCGGATTTTTCCTTATAGCCTTCTCAATAAAGAAGGAATAATTATGCGAATCTGAAAATACAAGACATTTCATATACTTTGCCTTTCACGTTTTTTTGTCTGTTGAATATATATATAACGAGAGTCGAAGAGGATAAAAATAACGATTCTACAAAAGAAGTCAGGAGAAGATAATGAAGATAGACAAATCAAAGCTTGATGCAATGACAAAGCTCTCGGACAGCGAGCTATGGGCGCAGATAAAATCTGTTGCCGAGGCTCACGGTATCAAAATGCCCGACAAGCAACCAAGCAGAGAGGAGCTTTCGAAAGTAAGAGGCGCTCTCTCAGAAGCCGACAAGCTGAGTCTTATGACCGCTATGAGAATGGTCAATAGCTTAAAAAAGGGGGATAAGTGATGGAAGGTGGAGCTGATATATCCAAAATAATCGGAATCATAATGGAAAACCCCGAAATAATCGAAAAGATCAAAAGCCTTGCGGGGGGCAGCGAAGGAAGTGAAGCTACCGAAGAGGTATCCGCGCTTTCAAATGAATCCACACAAAAAGCCCTCGCTGAAGCTACCGAAAATGATGCTGAAAAGGTTACCGAAGCATCAATCGCTAAGCCCACGATAAACACTAAAAAAAGGCGGCACGATCTTCTATGCGCTATAAAGCCTTACGTTTCAAAGGAGCGCGGAAGGGCAATAGATACTATGCTATCGGTTATTGACGTGCTCGATATTATGAAAGCGAGGTAATCAATGTATTCAAGAGGATTTGGCACGGCGGGCGACGTTAAGTTACCGGAAAAATACGACGGAACAGCCCTTATAGATTTACCGCCCGAGGAAGAAAAAAGTTCCCCGCAGCAGATGCCGTTTTTTTCTGATACGCAAAAGCGTGAGGTGAAGATATCGCCAAACGAGATTTCTACCGATGCTCATACCGAAGCGGCGGCAAACGCAGAAAAGAGCGAAGAAACAGCAGATGCAGGCCTTTTTTCATTCGCGCCGCTCAAGCTGATATCGAAGATCATTCCCGACGGTTCTCATCTTGGGAAGTTGATACCCAAAATTGAGATAGAGGAACTGATAATTTTAGGTATCGCGGCATTCCTTTTCTTTTCAAAATCCGGAGATAAAGAATGCGCCCTGATGCTGCTTGCTCTAATATTTATATCTTAATATGTAATTATTTATTTACATATACGATGCTTTTTCAAAAAGCCGACGCAGAAATTATATTAAGCGTCGGCTTTCATTTTTTTACATACTATAAACAATAGGTGTTTTGAATATCCAACTTTGATTATCAGAAAAGCGAGAGCTGGTTTGTTTCGGTAAGTCCCTTAAGAACACCGTTTGCACGAAGCAACTCGACTATTGACTTTGATATTCCGGATTTTTCTCTCAACTGCTGAATCGAGAAGAGGTCGGGATTTTCCTTCATAGTATCAAATATCTTTTCAGCTGCGGTATCACCGAGTCCCGGTAGAGAGTTGAACGGCATTCTGATTTTTCCGTTTTCGGGAAGGAACGCTCTTGCATCAGAGTGCTTAAGATCAACGCCGAGAAATTCAACTCCTCTTGCGATTGCTTCTCTTACGAGCTGCATCGTAGCCAGCATTTCATTATCCTTTGCGGTTGCGCTACCTTCGTTCTGCTTCTTCTCTATCTCCGAGATGCAGTCAGAAACACCTCTGTAGCCCTTTGCGACTATCTCTGCGTTAAATCCGCCCGGGGCAACCGTCAGGAATGCCGCGTAGAATTCCATAGGATAATATATCTTGTACCAGCAAAGTCTTATCGCGGACATAACGTAAGCCGCTGCGTGAGCCTTCGGGAACATGTATTTAATCTTTTTGCACGAATCGAGATACCATTCGGGAACACCGTGCTCTCTCATCATTGCCTCCCACTCGGGAGTGAGACCTTTACCCTTTCGGACGCTCTCCATTATTTTGAATGCGGCAGAATTGTCAAGCCCGTATCTGATAAGAGTGTTCATAATATCGTCACGGCACCCGATTACGTTGGATATATCGCAGGTTCCCGATTTGATAAGCTCGTCCGCGTTACCGAGCCAGCAGCCCGTTCCGTGAGTGAGTCCCGAAATCTGAAGAAGGTCGGCAAAGTTTTTCGGCTTTGCGTCCATTAAAACCTTCTGAAGGAAACGGGTTCCCATCTCGGGGATACCAAACGTTCCGAGCTGAACTCCGCCGATATCCTCGGGAGTTATCTTAAGAGGCGCTACGGAATGGAAGAGCTCATATACCGATCTATCGTTCATCTTAACGTCAAGAACGCTTGTGTTGGTATACTTTTCGAGCATCTTATACTTGGTAGGCATATCGTGTCCAAGCTCGTCAAGCTTAAGAATTGTATCGTGAAGGTATGAGAACTGATAATGCGTTGTTATGATATCCGAGTTCGGGTCATCGGCAGGGTGCTGAACAGGAGAGAAATCGTAGATCTCGTATTCCGTCGGCACAACTATGATGCCACCCGGGTGCTGAGAGGTCGTTCTCTTTATACCGACCATAGCGGATACCATATAATCGACCTGAGCTCTCGGTATGGAAACCTTTTTCTCCTCAAGATATTTATTAATATAGCCCCAGGCGGTCTTATCGGCAAGCGTACCGATAGTTCCCGCGCGGAACACGTGACCTTCACCGAAGAGCTCCTCGGTGTATTTATGTACCTTACCCTGAACGTCGCCCGAGAAGTTAAGGTCTATATCGGGAGATTTATCGCCATAGAATCCAAGGAAGGTTTCGAACGGTATATCGTGACCGTCCATAATAAGCGGCTCACCGCAATGAGGACAGTTCTTATCGGGAAGGTCGAAGCCCGATCCGACCGAGCCGTCAAGGAAAAACTCACTGTAGCGGCATTTCGTACACCTATAATGCGGGGGCAAAGGGTTAACCTCGGAAATACCCGACATCGTGGCTACGAATGACGAGCCGACCGAGCCTCTTGAGCCCACGAGATAACCGAGGCTCTCCGAATACGCAACAAGCTTTACCGCGATCATATAAAGCACTGCAAATCCGTTCTTTATAATAGACGTAAGCTCCTTATCAAGTCGCTTTTCAACGACCTCGGGAAGCTCATCTCCATACCAATCGTGCGCTCTGTTCCAGCAGGACTCCGTAAGCTCGTCTGCAGCGCCCGGAATATCGGGCTCGTAACGTCCCTCGGGAATTGGTCTGATTTTTTCGCACATATCGGCAATTTTGTTCGGGTTTTCTATAACTATCTCTCGCGCGATCTCCTCGCCGAAGTATGAGAACTCCTCAAGCATCTCATCCGTAGTTCTGAGATAAAGGTCTGACTCTCCGTCACCGTCATCCATCTTCATCCCCGCAAGAAGTATCTGACGGTAGAGTCCGTCCTCCTTATCAAGGAAATGCACGTCGCAGGTCGCGCAAACGGGCTTACCGAGCTTCTTACCGATAGCATATACACGGCGGTTGAGCTCGCGTATTCCCTCCTCGTCAGCAACAGTTCCCTTTTCGATAAGGAAGCTGTTATTGCAAAGAGGCTGAATTTCAAGGTAGTCGTAGAATGACGCGATATCCTCTATTTCCTGATCGCTCTTTCCGTCAAGTATTGCGGAATAAAGCTCACCTGCGACGCAGGCAGAACCAAGGATAAGTCCCTCTCTGTATTGCTCCAGAACCGTTTTGGGAATTCTAGGCTTTCTCTTATAATAATCCAGATAACTGAACGAAACGAGCTTATAAAGATTTTTCAAGCCCTCGAGATTCTTCGCGAGAATAATTATATGACGCATTTTGAGCTGAAGAGGGTCTGCCTTTTCACTCATAAGGCTGAGCAGATGAGTGAAGGTTACAATACCCTCAGCCTTAAGCCTTCTTTGCATCTCGAAGAATATTCTTGCAAGCACCTCGGCATCGTCTGATGCTCTGTGGTGGTGGAATTCACCGAGCTTATAATAATTCGCAATAGTGTCAAGCTTATGATTCTTTAATTCGGAATTAAGATATCTTGAAAGACCAACCGTGTCAAGATACGTATTCGAGAACGGATATCCGCATCTCTCGCACGCAACACGGGTAAAGCCAACGTCAAAAGCAGCATTATGAGCGATAAGCATTCTGTCCCCCGCAAAATCGAGGAACGCCTTTATTGCCTCACGCTCCTTTGGAGCGCCCTTTACCATCTCATCGGTTATAGATGTAAGATTCGTCGTTTGCTCGCTGATAGGCTCCTCGGGGTCAACAAAGGTGTTGAATACCTCAAGGACCTCGCCTGCCTTTATCTTTACCGCTCCTATTTCGATAATCTTGCCGTTACGGTTTGAAAGGCTCGTGGTTTCGAGATCGAATACGATCATTTCATCGTCAAATGCGGGATATTTATTACCGAAGATGCATCTTGCGGTATCGTCAACAAAGTATCCTTCCATACCGTATAGCACCTTGAGGTCGGCACCCTCGTGCTTCTCAAGCTCAAGCATTACCTCGGGGAAGCCCTGCACGTTTCCGTGGTCGGTTATCGCTATTGCTCGATGTCCCCACCTGATAGCTGTATCTATAATGTCCTTCGGCTTGGTCAAGCCGTCCATCTGCGACATATTCGTATGAAGATGAAGCTCTACGCGCTTTTCCTTCGCCTCGTCCATTCTGTAAATGCGCTTTATCTTCATTATTGACTTCAAAGACAGAAACAGCTCGTTCGTGAATTTATCGCGCATCGGTCTTGCCAGCACCGCTACGTCGGGCTGCGATTTAAACGCCTTTATGAAGCCAACCTCATCGGGGAGCATACTTTTCTTTATGTAAATTCCCGACGCTCCGTCGGAAATACCTATCGTTACCGTTACCTTATCTCCCGCACGGCTCTCCTTTGTTTCGCAGGAGAATACCGTACCGAGAAATATGCCCTGACCGCGTACCTTTTCCGCTTCTGACAAAGGAGAGGGCTCGATTATATCAAACGGCTCACCGAAAATAACGTCGGGGCTATCTGTTTTATAGGTTACGCAACCGCGGCGAAATACTGTATCCGATATATCCTCGCTGACACCCGTCATACTCGAAATACCGGCTTTTTTATCAAAATCGTAGTGAGGATCGTTTGCTCTCTCTGCCGCCTCGTCAGCAGCACGCCTTGCGCGGAATTCCTCCGCAAATTTCTCTTTATTCTCTGCCTCGGCACGTCTTATGGTTTCGAGCTTTCTTTGCTCGATAACTCTCTGCCGCTCCTCGGCTCCGCTTCCCTCAACTATTTTTATCCTTCTCTCAAGTCCGTATCTTGAACGGAGAATGTTAGATAGAATGACTTCGGTATTTCCGTCTACGACAAAGCTTACAGCGCGGCTGAAATACGGAATTCCTATGATTATGACCTCTCCGTTATCCGAAAATTCGGCACCCGAGAAAAATCCGTTCGTTATCGCTCCGCAAAGCGCCGCCTCTGCCGCTATCTCCGAAAAATAGCCTATCTCGAAAATCTCGGGCGGAAAATGTGGAAGGATCTTAAAGGATTCAGCCTCGTAAAGAGTACGGCAGTCGTCCTCTATCTCGTATATAAGCTCCGCATCGACGTGAGATTCAAAGGACAGCTCTACCTCGACGCGCATAGGCTCCTTCTGATATTTAACTTTAGTGCTTACAGCGCTCTCGAGAAGCGCTCTTTTATCCTTCGTGGGATTATATCGCCCGAAGACCTCCAAAAAGCTCTTTTGTGCCATCTTTGACCTTTCTGTAACACACGGTGTTACATTTTCTTTATCTCTTCTATAAGCTCCGAAACGAGCCTGTCCTCTTTTATCTTTCGGACTATCTCTCCTTTTTTGAAGAGAAGTCCCTCTCCTATACCGCCCGCTATTCCGATATCCGCTTCTCTTGCTTCGCCAGGTCCGTTAACAACACGCCCCATCAGTGCGACGGTAATATTCTTATTCGATATCCCCTCTTCCGCAGCTCTTTTCTCAAAGTCCGCCAGCATTGGAATGAGATTTATTTTCGTTCTTCCGCAGGTCGGGCAGGATATGATATTCATTCCTCTGTTTTCACTTATTTCAAGCGAAGAAAGTATTTTCTTAGCGATTCTTACTTCCTCGACGGGATCGTCTGTCAATGAAATTCTGACGGTATCTCCTATTCCCTCGGAAAGAAGAGCGCCGACACCGATACTGCTCTTAATGACTGCGCCCTCTCTGGCACCCGCTTCGGTAACACCAAGGTGCAAGGGATAGCTTGTATTATCTGCTAAAATCCTGTTTGCCGCTATCATCGTCGGTACGTTCGACGCCTTTACGGAAATTGCTATATCCGAGAAGTCAAGCTCCTCGAGAAGCGATGCGTGATAGAGCGCCGACTCGGCTATCGCTTCCGCCGTGGGCGCACCGTGCTTTGCCAAAATATGCTTCTCAAGCGAGCCCGAGTTTACCCCTATTCTTATGGGTAAATGAAGCTCCTTACATACCTTTACCACGGCTTCGGTCTTCTCGCGGCTACCGATATTACCCGGGTTTATTCTTATTTTATCAGCACCCGACCTTGCCGCGGCAATGGCTATCTTATAATCAAAATGGATATCGGCAACAAGCGGTATCTTAACGCCCATTTTCTTAAGAGCTCCAAAGGTTTCTGCCGCTTCAATATCCGGCACGGCAAGGCGCACGATATCGCATCCCGCATCGGTAAGTCTTGATATCTGACGGTACGTCGCATCGACGTCGTGCGTATCGGTATTCGTCATAGACTGAATACTGATGGGATGATTTCCGCCGATACCGACCGCTCCGACCTTTATTACGTTTGTTTTTCTTCTTATTGCGTTATAATCCATTTTTACGTCCTTTTCTATATCGAAAACCAAATAATGATTATAGAATATCGTTATAATAGCTGAATAATGTCCTTTACCATAATAACCATAGACAGTCCAAGCAGGAGCATAAGTCCTACTCCGTTTATAATGCCCTCAACCTTTGCGGGAAGCTTCTTTCTCGTTATAAGCTCAATAATAATAGTTAAAAGCCTTCCTCCGTCGAGCGCGGGTATTGGCAAAAGATTCATTACGCCGAGATTTATACTTATAAGCACGGTGATATACAGAAGCGATGTAAATCCTGCCTTTGCCGCACTTCCTATCGCCGAGGATATTCCGACGGGTCCCGATACCGCCGCAAAGCTATATCTGCCCGTTATCAAATCATAAAGCGATTCCCATACCATTCTGACTATAAGAGTCGATTTACTCCAAGAATATTTCATAACGGAGCCGAAGGTCTTTTTAACACGGTTTACCTTGAAATCCATCAAGCCAAAGCTCTGCCCCTGGTCGGTTTGCGTAGGAAATACTACGTTCTCGAGAGTGATTTCCTCACCGTCACGGATTACGACGAGGTCTACAGGTTCGTTTCCGTGCCTCATTATTTCATAAGAAAGCTCATCAAGTATGCGAACACGCTTTCCTCCTACCTCGACTATCTCATCGCCTATACGAAGTCCAGTCTTCATACTGATAGGCTCTGTACCGAGATCCTCTGCGGTGTGATACTCGGCAACCCTTGTATTACCGATGTTGATAAGGCAAGTAAGGATTATCATCGCAAGGAAGCCGAATACGATATTTATGGTTGCGCCCGCGGCGGTGATTATAAGTCTTTGCCATGCGGGCTTCTTACCGAAGGTATTGGGATCATCTCTGTAAGGATCGGGCTCACTGCTCTCTTTAGCACCCTCGTTATATTCACCGTTTTCACCCGGCATGGCTACAAAGCCGCCTATCGGGAAAAGCGCCAGACTATATTTTATATTTGTCTTCTTCGACTTCCACGAGAAAAGACGGGGACCCATACCGATAGAAAACTCCTCTATCGTTACCTTGAATATTCTTGCCGTTATATAATGGCCGAACTCGTGTATAAAAATCAAAAAGCCGAACACGAGTATAGAAACAATAACAGTTACCAATTTGTATTCTCCTTAACATATGCCTCTGCGACAGCGCGTGCGCGCCTGTCACATAAAATAATATCTTCGAGTGATTTTGCAAGCCTTGCATCACTCATTTTATTAAAAGTATAGATTACCGTATCGGAAATGGCGTTGAAGCCTATTTTACCGTCGAGAAATGCTGATACCGCAACCTCGTCTGCCGCATTCATTACCGCGCACGAACCGCCGCCTGCCATATATGCCCGCTTTGCAAGCTCGAGAAGCGGAAATGCTTCGGTATCAACCTCTTTAAACGTTAAAGCGCCGATCTTTATAAGATCAAGCTCATCGGATACCGACTTCATCCTCTCGGGATAATCAACTGCGTACTGAACGCACATTCTCATATCGGGGACAGAAAATTCACCGATGACACTGTTATCAATATATTCAACAGCAGAATGCAATATACTCTCTCTGTGAACCAAAACCTTTATTCTTTCCGCGCCTATGCCGAAAAGATGAGCCGCCTCGACTATCTCAAAGCCCTTATTCATAAGAGTTGCGGAATCTACGGTTATTTTTCTGCCCATCTTCCACGTGGGGTGAGCGAGAGTATCCGCAAGCGTTACGCGTGAGAGCTCTTCTCTCGTTTTTCCAAAGAACGGTCCGCCCGATGCGGTAAGAAGAAGTCTTTTGACCTCGCATGCTCTTCCGCTTTTAAGCGACTGGAAGATCGCGGAATGCTCACTGTCAACAGGAATAATTTCAACACCGCACGCTGACGCCCTCGACATCACGATATCTCCTGCGATAACGAGAGATTCTTTATTTGCAAGAGCAAGGCGCTTACCCGCCTCGATTACCGCAAGCGTCGGAACAAGCCCGGCTTCTCCGAGTATAGAGTTAACGACCGTTTCGGCAGAGCTTTCCGAGATCGCTTGCGCGATTCCCTCCTCGCCCGAAAATACCTTTATATCGGTATCGGCAAGGCGCGTCTTCATCGAGCTTGCAGCCTCCTCGTTTCCCATAGCGAGGAATCTCGGACAAAACTCACGCGCGGCTGCTTCTGCCTGCTTTTCATTAATATTTGCGCTTATAAGGTCAACCTTATATCCTCTTGCTCGCGCAACGTCAAGCGCCTGCATTCCGACAGAGCCGGTAACGCCGAGGATAGCTATATTTTTTTCCATATTAAGCCTCAATTTATATTTTTCGGCATAATGCCGTAGCTATCAAAACAATTGTTTTTTATAGGGCTGTCTCCTCTTAATTCAGAGACAGCCCTACTGTGAGATGCACACGTTTTATACGGTGCGATCTTATCTAAAATCTTAAGTAAAAGGTGCGAAAAGAAGCACGATTATCATAGTTGCGCCCGAAACGGTAAGAATAGAATCAAATCTATCCATTATTCCGCCGTGCCCGGGAAGCAGCGTTCCGTAGTCCTTCACGCCGCGCTCTCTTTTAACGAGCGATGCGATAAGATCGCCTATCTGACCTACAACGGAGAGAATCGGACCCGCTATCGCAAGAACCAAATAATTAACCGAAAGCTCTGCGGTAAGCGATACTATCCAGCCGTAAAGAAGCATAAACAGCATCGTGCAAACGATTGCGCCTATCGAGCCTTCTACAGTTTTCTTGGGACTGATCTCCGGAATAAGCTTATGCTTGCCGAAGAGTCTGCCCGAGAAGTATGCGAATATATCACTTATCCATGCGCCGATAAATACCATTCCGATATTGAAAAGTCCTGCGGTACCAATGTATCTTATAACCGAAAGAGCCGAGAAGCAGCAGGTTATATACATTACAAGAACAAAGGCTGCCGAAAGACTCTCGAACTCAAGCTTTCCCTTCATAAATACCGCTACAACGAACAGGTAAATCATAAAGACGAAGAGTACGAGCGCAAGCGCTACGATAAACTTATATTCGGGAAGACCGAATACTCTCAGCATAAAATAAGAAAGAGTCGGCATCACAGCCGCTATAATATACGCAGGCACAGAAAGCTGATACTTTTTATCAAGCTCAAATACACGAAGCACCTCTTTCGCGGCAATAACCGCAAGAATGGATAAGGATACCGAAAATACAGGTGTTTCGGACAGCAACAGCACGGCTATAAGAACAGCCGTAATAAAAATTGACGTTATTACCCTGGTTTTCATTTTAGAACATACGAGCCGAAAATCAGCTCTCATCCTCCTTGTCAAGACCACCGAAGCGACGGCGTCTCTTATAAAAGTCGAGAACGCACTTCTCTATATCCTCACGTCCGAAATCGGGCCAGAGCGTATCTAAAATCATATATTCCGAATATGCTCCCTGCCAGATAAGGAAGTTGGATACTCTGAAATCCCCGCCTGTTCTTATGATCAGATCGGGATCGGGCATATCGCCCGTATACATTGCACGCGAAAGATTTTCTTCCGTTATCGGGAGCCCCTTTGCGACAAGCTCGTTTGCCGCGTGGACGATCTCTGCTCTTCCGCCATAATTGAGAGCAATATTGCATACAAAGGTATCGTCCTTCTCCATTGCCTCGATTTCAGCTATTTTATTTCTCAGCTTTTCGGGAAGTACTGAGGTATCTCCGATAAATCTGACAGTCAACGCCTTTTCATCACGCAGTCTGTCCATATGGATCTTTTCAACGTACTTATAGGCAAGCTTCATTATTGCATCTACCTCTTCCTTTGGGCGTTTCCAATTTTCGGTGGAAAACGCATAGAGAGTCAGATAGCGAACGCCGATATCGCGGAATGCCTTAAGAACGTCCTCAAGTATAGCCGCGCCCTTTTCATGTCCTTTAGTTCTCGGCAAAAGACGTTTTTTAGCCCATCTGCCGTTTCCGTCCATAATTATGGCTACGGAGCGTAAGCGCTCGTCTGCCTTTACGGTTTCTTTAATCTTTCCTGCCAAATCAAGCTTACCTTTCAAAATTCTTTTTTGCGGCAAAATCTGCCGTAAGTAAATGCGTAGCTATAATCAGATCTCCATGATCTCCTTGGTTTTGGATGCGGTTACCGCATCAACTTCCTTGATGTACTTATCGGTGAGATCCTGGATCAGCTTATCACTTGCCTTTGCCTCATCCTCAGTCATCTCGGAGTTTTTCTTCATGGTCTTGGTCTTATCGTTAGCATCGCGACGGATATTACGGATAGCAACCTTTGCATCCTCACCCATCTTGGACACCTGCTTGGAAAGATCCTTTCTTCTCTCCTCAGTCATAGGGGGGAAGGTAAGACGAATGCACGCGCCGTCATTCTGAGGATGGATTCCAAGGTCAGAGGTAAGAATAGCCTTCTCAATGCCCTTCATTGCGGACTTATCCCACGCGGTGATAACAATGGTTCTTGCATCGGTTACCTTGATCTCAGCGATAGAGGAAATCGCTGTAGGCGAGCCGTAATAGTCAACCTCTATTTTCTTAAGCACGTCGGGATTTGCTCTTCCCGCTCTGATAGTGGAAAGGTTTTCACGGTAAGAAGCAACGCTCTTAGTCATTTTGGATTCATATTCTTTGGTATCGAGTTTCATAAAAAATCTCCTTTATGTATTGATAATATTTTAGTTTTTATTTTATTCGGCAAATACGACGGTACCTACGGTCTTTCCCTCAACCGCCTTTTCGATATCTTCGGGGTCCTTAAGTCCAAAGACGTGAATAGGCATACCGTTTGCAAGGCAGAATGCGGTAGCCGTTGCATCTATCGCTTTGAGATTCATAGCGAGAACCTCGGATGCTTTTACTGTTTCGAGCTTTTTAGCGTTAGGATCGCGTTTGGGGTCTGCCGTATAGATATAATCAATGTTCTTCGCCATAAGCATCGCGTCTGCGGATATCTCCGCCGCTCTTACGGCTCCCGTTGTGTCGGTCGAAAGGAACGGAATTCCAAGTCCTGCTCCAAATACTACGATGCTACCCGATTCGAGATATTTAACGGCATCCTCAGCGCGGTAATTCTCCGCAAAGGGCGCCATTGGAACTGCAGTCATTACGTGAGCATCGCCGCCCACTCTTATTATCGCGTCCTTAAGACAGATAGCGTTGATGACCGTAGCGAGCATACCCATTCTGTCTGCATCCGTTCTGTCCATTTCTCCGCCCTGTCTGCCGCGCCAGATATTTCCCGCGCCGACAACAACTGCGATCTCATATCCTTTCTTAACACAGTTAAGAAGCGATACCGCAACCTTATCTACAAAATCCAAATCGTAGATATCGTTTCCGCCGCAAGCAAGCGCTTCGCCCGAAAGCTTAAGTAAAACTCTTTTGATTTTCTTCTCTGCCATGTGAGCCTATTCCCCCATATTATATTTTCGTTTATTATTTTACAATAAAAATGTCTTTTTGTAAACACTTTTTATAAAAAATTTTTATTTATTTTAAAAGAATCAAGTTTTTTTGAGTAAACTCGGCTCATAAAGCTATTTTTAAAAATATTTTTTACCAAAAAAATGCGGAATAAAGCGCTTTTACACACTTAATTCCGCAAATTTTTTTATTGATTTTCAGTTATTATTTGCTTACGTTTAGTAATCAAATACTCGTTTGGTAATTATTCAGAATCAGACTTAAATGCTAATCCGATGCTTTCGAAAAATTTGGTTAACCACGCAATAATTCTTTCAAAGATCGTTGTCGAATCTGCATCCTTACCGTCAACTCCGTCTTTTCCGTTGATTCCATCTTTTCCATCAAGACCGTCCTTACCATCTGTGCCATCCTTGCCGTCTGCACCGTCTTTACCGTCTTCTCCGTCGACACCGTCAGCTCCGTTGGTTACTGTGAAGGTTGTGGTCGTTCCGTCGGAGAAGATTATTACGTATGTGTCTACGAGTCCTTCGGTTGCAATCTTCTTGACTTCGGTAACGGTAACACTTTCGCCATCCTTACCATTAGCTCCGTCCGCTCCGTCTTTACCGTCGGTACCGTTTATACCATCTTTTCCGTCTGTGCCATTCTGACCGTTAGCACCGTCTTTACCGTCTTCTCCGTCGACACCGTCAGCTCCGTTGGTTACTGTGAAGGTTGTGGTCGTTCCGTCGGAGAACGTTATCGTATAGGTATCTACAAGTCCGTTTGTTCCTGTCTTTTCAACAGA
>JAFQPR010000100.1 GCA_017411605.1 Clostridia bacterium
CATTTTCTATCTCCGTTTTCTCCCTCTCGACGTACGTTTGTACGCCTTCGGGTCGAAGAACGAAGATTTTCGCTCCAAATTCACCTATCCCCTTAACGCGCGAAAGGCTAGCTCAAGTTTTTGAACTTGAGCTAGCCTCTTACATTTTTAGAAAAAACTCAGTTTTAAAAAGTACCGAAACGGGTTATTGACGTGACCCGTGCGCAATTTTTTTGTAAAAATACTATAAAAAGAGGACTGAAATGAAGCTTATAAACTACAAAGACGGGCAGCCTAATTCGCACGCCGATCCGTTTATCCTTGAAGCTGAGGGAAAGTTTTACGTATACGCAACGGGAGCTGACGGTATCAGAGCATATGTTGCAGACACACTCACGGGGGACTATAAATATATAGGACTTGTTTTTAAAAACGAGGGATCGAAAGAGTATTGGGCACCCTCCGTGTTAAATTATAACGGTAAATACTATATGTACGTATCCTTTGTTGATGAGAATGAGGAAGACGTTCATCAGCAGACTATGCACGTTGCCGTATCTGATAGCCCAAGCGGACCTTTCGTTGATGCAAAACCTATTATAGCGCCCTTTTCAATTGATTCTCACGTAGTTCAAAACGAAAATGGTTTATTTATATTCTACTCGGTAAACGATTACGAGGCAGCGCGCGCGGGTACTTATATTGTCGTTGATAAAATGAAGAGCCCAACAGAGGTTATGGGCGCACCCGTGGCAGTTGTAAGACCGACTATTGACGAGGAAATCTTTATGCGTGACAGATTCCGTAAGGGACAGCACTGGCATACGCTTGAGGGCGCATTTTACTTCTCCGAGGGGGATTATCACTACGTTATTTATTCGGGAAATTGCTATCAGAACGAGTATTATTTCCTCGGATATGCCGCGGCTAAAACTGCCGAGCGCGATCTTACCAAAATCAAATTTGAAAAGATGCCCGATTCCAATACATATGCTCCGCTTATTTCGAAAAATGAGTTTGAAGCAGGAACGGGACATAACAGCGTAATAAAGTATAACGGAGAATACTACTGTATCTATCACGGAAGAGATATTCCGCCCGATCCAAGACTTGACGGAGATACCAGAACAGCAAGAATATGCAAGTTAAAGCTCGACGGACTTAAAATAACCGCAGAAAGGTACGAAGATAAGCTTTAATAGAAGTAAAAAACATGAGCCAACCAATAAAGGTTTGGCTCATGTTTTTTTGTTATATGCTAACAATAGTTGTCAAAAACTATTCTATTGGAGTTATAACAACACTTTCACCGGCGAAAACAACACTGTATCTATCCTTTTTTGTTATCAGGTCTTTGTTATAACACGAAAGAATAAGGTCGGATGTGTTTTTGTTTACCGAAAGCGTCACGTAGTCGTATTTTTTAAACAGAACAGAGAACGTAGGGAATTTTTCACCTCTTGCGAAAACCGAGAAATTTAGTTTGAACTCTCCGCCGGTCTCGGATTTTGAGAGGTGGACCAACTCGTATCTTCCGTCGCCGCCAACGTCATAGAAGATAGATGCGGGAACGTTATATATCTCATAATAACGTTTAAATTCCGTACCGTCTTTAATTCTTTTGGTAGTTGATTCTTTTGCAACGAACGTTGGATTTTTCTTCGATATATCAAAAACATATTTTTCACTGTAGCTATCTGATGAAGTAAATATCAGTCTGTTTCCGATTATTTCATAATTTCCAAAAGCTATATAGCTTGAGAGTAAGCCGAAGTTTATGCTCATAGTGTTATTCGTCGGGTTGATCGAAAATTCTTTTATCCAACCGTACTCGCGGTCATTGACGGTCGCATCACTGACTTCGCGGTAAGATGCTATCATATAATTCGTTGGAAGAGTTTCGTTCATTTTTAACGAGAAAAGCTTGTCGATTTTTGCTCCGTCCTTCACCCGATACGCGTAACCTAAAAGCACCTCGCCCGTATCCTGAACGAAGAAATAAAGCTCGTCGCAATCGATGTCCGTAATCTCTTTTGGCGGAGCGGTACGGTATACCGCTTTGTTGTGTTTTTTTACGTGGTCAACACCGATATCGGCTCCGTCGAACAGCTCGAGATAATCCTTCTTGCTGAGAAAGCATTTGTTCACCGCACCTATTTCGCCAAACGTACTGCTTGCGAGATTTTGGCTTTCAACCATAATGCGTCCGTCGGTGAAGAATATAAACAAAGGCACGTCATCTGTTGTTATTTCGCTCATATCACTGCTATATAAAGCACCGTGAGCAAAGTATATTCCTTCCGTAATTTTCTCATCCTCGATTTTCTTATCGGTTAGGAAGCACGCGCCGAGAATAACGGTAGTAATAACAGATAGAGCGACGAGAAGCGCTGCAGGCTTTGTATAGTCTGCAATTCTTCTTATCCTTGACTTGACTCCAACTTCACCAAAAGCGAGCGGACACGCGCCGAGAGAGCTCTTTTCCGTGCTCATCTTGAGGAGAGCCTCGGAATACTCCGCCTTTTTTTCGTCATTGTAATTCTTCATAACCTTTTCGTCGCACGCAAGCTCAATATCACGGCAAAGAAAATAATACGCAAGCCAAAAAAGCGGATTAAACCAATATACCGAGAGAATAACAAAGGCGAGTGGTTTCCAGACATGGTCGCCCCTTTCGATATGCGCTCGCTCGTGCGCTATGACTATCGAAAGATCACTTTCGGAAATGTCCGAGGGAACGTATATCTTCGGTTTTATTATTCCGAGAATAAATGGCGTTTTTACACGATCCGAGAAACGTACACCTTCGTTGTATGCAACCGATTCGCGAAGCTTCAGTTTTAGAAGTGTAAAGCTCAGAACAAGATAAAGCAGCATAAGCGCTGCAACAAGCAGCCAAATGTTAGCCAGAATCGCGAATACTATCTGAAGTGGGTTTGCGCTTGCTTCAGGCATAGGCGCAAAGGAATTCTCAAAGTAAGGATTAACAATCTCATCCACCGCAGGAATACCGCTTTCTATCATCGGGTATTTTTCAAGCTCGACACCGTCAGGCAACGTGCTTTTGCTTGGCACAAGGCTGATAGAGCTTTCTATACTGAAGGGCAGTATCAGTCGAATCCCCACAAGACCGAAAAGCAAAACAGAGATAAATTTAGGTGCTTTTTTGAATATAAGTCTGAAAAGAATGATAGCCAGCACGAAAAAGCTTGCGCTGACACTGATGTTAAAAAGTCGGATGAATAAATCTGTCATAAATTATTCTCCCTTCATTTTATTGATCATCTTTTGAATTTCTTCAATTTCTTCCTTTGTCAAGCTTTTTCTCGAAGTGAATGCGGCAATAAATGCGGGTAGCGAGCCGCCGAAGCTCTCCGCAACGACCTCGTGGCTCTTTTTTGAAAAGAACTCTTCCTTTGATATAATAATGGATACGGTACCGTCCAAAACCGAAAAAATTCCGCGCTCGGTGAGTCTTTTTAATACCGTATATGTAGTTGTTCGCTTCCAGCCGAGCTCTGCTTCAGCGAGTTTAATAAGCTCGGTGGTTTTTAGCGGCGCGTTTCGCCATATTATATCAGCGAATTTTGTTTCTATTACGCCAAGTCTGCTTTCGTTCATCATTGAATCTTCCTTTATACGTTGATTAAATGGATAATACAATTGTCTACAGCTTATAGACATTTATAGTCTACCATATGTAGACAGAAAAGTCAAGCGTTTTGTAAAGAAAAAAGCAGATTTTTTATAAAGTGTCGGAAAAATGGTAAAAATCAAAGATTATTACCGTGATGGTATGCGACGTTTTTGTATTATTTCGTTTACTCTATTGCTCATTGCTATCTATGCAGTAGTAACAATTTCGGCCTTGAAAGACAAAAAAGAAGCAAAAATAGTTGACAAAATCAAAGTTTTGTGCTATAATGCGGTTTGTTGACAAGTCAACGATTTGAACTGAAATTTGTGAAAATCCAAGGAGATATTATTATGCGTTCAGAACATCAGCTCCACGAGCAGGTCAATTTTAGTGATTATAGAGCCCTCGTTGAATGGGCTGCAAATACTCATAAAGATAAATATGCATATTCGTATAAATCGGATTTGAAGAAAAATGAAGTAACCAGGATAAGCTTTACCACACTTCGGGATGACGTAAGAGCGCTTACGTCGAAGCTTATTGAGATGGGGTGTGAGGGGAAGCATTGCGTAGTCATCGGCAAGCTTTCTTACGAATGGGCGGTTTTATACTATTCTATTATTATCGCGGGCGGTGTTATCGTGCCGCTTGACAGAGATTGGCACGCTGAGGAACTTGCGAAAACAGCAAAAAAAGCGGATGCATCACTTCTATTTATTGAAAGCGAGCTTTCGGATAAATCTGAGATCATAGCGGCAGAAAACGAGCTTCTTTTTCCGCCCGTACTTATGGGCGGTAAAGGCTCAGGGATTGGTGTTGATTCTCTAATTCTTGATGGCAAGGATATTTTCAAAAATAAACCCGAAAGGTATTTTCAGAAAAATATTGATCCATATAAGCTAGCGCTTCTTGTATTCACCTCGGGAACAACGGGCGAGGGAAAGGGCGTTATGCTTACCCAAAATGCAGTTCTTGAGGATGTTTCAAATATTGCTCCTTACATTGACTATTCGGATAAAACGCTAGGCGTTCTCCCTCCTCATCACACCTACGGCTCGTCGGTAACCTTCGTTGCTCATACTATGATAGGCTCTGAGGTGTATATATCGGCAGGAATTCGATATATACAAAAGGAGCTTCGCGACGAGAAGCCCGGGCACCTTGCTTTAGTCCCGCTTTATCTTGAAACCTTCTATAGAAAGATAATGGCAAACGTTAAAGAGCAGAAGAAGGAATTCCTTCTTGCTGTTATGTTAAGAGTGAGTAACTTACTTCGTAAGTTGGGCATTGACGTGAGGAAGAAGCTCTTCTCTTCCGTTCGTGCCGCATTTGGCGGTGAAGTCAAAATGATAATTTCGGGCGGCGCACCTATCAACGCGAAGATTCTTAAGTTCTTTGAAGGAATAGGCATATCAACTCTCAACGGATACGGAATTACCGAGTGCGCACCGATCATCGCAGTGAACAGAAGTAAGAACGTAGTCCACGGAAGTGTTGGAAACGTTATTGACGTTGATACTGTAGTGATCGATTCGCCGAACGAGGCGGGCGAAGGTGAGATATGGGTAAAGGGTCCTAACGTTATGCTCGGTTACTACAAAAACGAAGAAGCAACGCGTGATGCTATTACCGAGGACGGCTATTTTAAAACGGGAGATTATGGCAAGCTTGATAAAAACAACATACTTTATATAACGGGCAGAAAGAAAAATCTTATTATCCTATCAAACGGAAAGAACGTATATCCCGAGGAAATAGAGAATGATCTTGTTGCGACGCCGGGTGTGCTTGATATTATCGTATACGAGGGTCAGAGCAAAAGGGGACTCGAATATAATGCGATAGTTGCGGAGATATATCCCGATAAAGACTACGTCGAAAAAAATAATATTACCGATATAAAACGCCACTTATGGAGCTATATCGAAGAATATAACAAAACTGCTGTTCCTTATAAAAAGATAGGAATTCTCAAGGTAAGAGAAGAGGAATTTCCAAAGAATACGCTTCGCAAGATAATGAGATTCAAGCTTGATATATCGATAGACTGATATTTTAACAAATAGCCACCCGTATTACGCTTTTTGATACAAAACGGAAGTTTTAGTAAATAAGAGTTTACAAAATACGAAACCGGGATAACAAGCCGCGAAACTTGATTTTCTCGGTTTTTATCATTCTTTTAAAAAGGCGAATCAGAGTTCTGAAAAGTATAACGCATAGCTTCACAAAGGACTTTTACAAAAGGTAGTAAAAGAGTTTTTCGTATCCTTATAATAGTGTTGACAACAAGCTTCATATTTGCTAAAATAGGTTATAAAATTTTTTCGGAGAATGTTATGGAAATAAGAATGGCAAGACTGTCAGACCTTGACGTAATTGAAGAAATTTATTCGAAAGCTCGTTCTTTTATGAGAAAAACGGGAAATACAGCTCAATGGGCGGGTGGCTATCCGTCTCGTAATCTTATCATTTCCGATATTGAAAAAGAGCAGCTCTACGTCGTTACCGACTCGGAGCAAATACTTGCCTCGTTCGTGTATTTTTACGGTGTGGATAAGACTTATGCCAAGATTTACGACGGAGAGTGGAAAAACGATTTGCCGTACGGCGTTATTCATAGGATTGCCGTTGCTGAAAATGCGCACGGTCGAGGGGTTGCGCGTTTTTGCTTTGATTTTGCGTTTGAAAAATGCGGTAATCTCAAAATAGATACTCATAAGGACAATCTCCCGATGCAAAAAGCGCTTACTAAAGCAGAATTTGAATATTGCGGTATAATTTGTCTCGAGAGTGGTGACGAAAGACTCGCATATCAAAAGGTGTAATTATACAGTGTGTTCTTCGAATTAGTTTTATAACGTGAAAATGTAAACAATTGTTTTTAGATTTAAATAAAAAACTCCCGATAGACGCCTTTGGTAGCATCTATCGGGAGCTTTTGCTATGCTTCTAAAATTGCTTCTATAATATCGTGGTCGGAAAGAAATCTTCCGTCATCTGCGTTTCGGTATGGTCCTACCGATATAACGTTGAATTCATTGGATACGAAAATATAGTCGATTTTATAGGGGTTTTCAATTTTACCGAAGCCGTGAAAGCTCTCGGGAATATCCCTCGTCACGTCTCTGAAAAACTCACTATCCGCCAAAAACTTTATTTCAGGATCATTTGGACGAGCGTTAAAGTCACCTGTTAAAACTGTCGGCATGGGGCGAAGCTTTTGCCTTTCAAGATACGAATTGTAAAGCTGCTTTACTTCGAGTACTCTTGCATCCTTACCCATATGATCTGTATGGATATTCATAACACGGATAGGGGTATCACCGTCAATCGGCATGAAATCGCATGATGAGAATATTCTCGGGCAGTTGCTTTGGTCACCGCCATATGTGCTGCCGGGTATATAGGGTGTAGGTGAGAGAATATCGCTTGAGAGTCTTTCGGGCATCAGCCTATCCTGTCTGTATGCGATAGCGCTCGACTCTCCGAGTCTGTTCTTTTCGCGTCCCGCTCCGAGAAATGCGTATCCCGGCATAAGAGCGATAAGCTCCATTCTCATTTTGTGGCTTACTTCCTGAAAACCGATAACGTCGGGAGATAGCTCTGTAAGCTTCCTTGCAAGAGCCTCTTTTCTCAGTTCAAATTCGTTTTCGCCGTCAACGCCGAAAGCGCCTCTTACATTGCAGGTGATAATCTTATACCGTGTCATATTATGCCCAACTCATCTTTCCCGGTTTTGGAGCCTTTATCATTGATTCTTTGAGAAACTCAACTGCGTGAGCAAGACCCTCCTCGGGAGTCATAAGGCTGTCCTCGTGCTCGATGGACATAACCTTGTCGTAGCCTACGAGGCGGAGATTTGATATCATATCTCTCCAATAATCAAGTCCGTTTCCGTAACCTACGCTGCGGAATATCCAGGAGCGGTGGATCTCATCGCTGTAATGCTTTGTATCAAGTACGCCGAACTTTGCGGTGTTGTATTTATCGATCTTGGTATCCTTTGCGTGGAAGTGGTAGATAGCGCCCTCAAGCTCTCTGATAGCCGCAACGGGATCGATACCTTGCCAGATTAGATGAGAAGGGTCGAAGTTTGCTCCGATAATGTCACCGACGGCTGCTCTGAGCTTAAGGAGAGTTTCGGGATTATAAACGCAGAATCCGGGGTGCATTTCAAACGCGATTTTTGTCACGCCGTGGGACTTAGCGAATTCCGCGGTCTTTTTCCAATAGGGAATAAGAACCTCGTTCCACTGGTAGTCGAGAACTGCAAGGAAATCATCGGGCCAAGCGCAGGTTGCCCAGTTGGGAGTTTTATCCTCTTTAGATCCGCCGGGGCAGCCTGAGAAGGTTATAACCGTGTCAATTCCAAGCTTCTCGGCAAGGAGAACGGCATCGATGAAATCGTTATGGAAGGAAGCGGCAATTTCTTTGTTGGGATGGACGGGATTTCCGTGAACGGAAAGCGCGCATACCTCCATACCGTGGCGAGCCAGAGTAGCCTTCCAATCCTCAAGAGCCTTATCGTCGGCAAGAAGTATCTTTGGGTTGCAATGCGCTTTACCCGGGTATCCGCCGCATCCGATTTCAACGGCTTCGATGCCGAGCTTTTCAAATTTTACAAGAGCCTCTTCAAGAGAAATATCTCCGAAGAGATTGGTAAGAACGGAAAGTTTCATTTTTTGATTCCTTTCAAAAGCGTTTTTGATTAACTAACTGTATTTTAGCATACAATGCGCATCAATTCAAGATATAATTTTGACATAAAATATAATTTTTTTGACGTATTCCGCTTTTTCCCCGAGCAGAAAAAAGACATATTTTATGTAAGCTCGTTTTCAAATGCAAAAAAACGCATTTAATATATTTTACTATTGACATTAGTTAAAATTAATGTTAAAATATATAAAGAAAATTTGTTGGAGAAAGAAATGTACGAAGAGCTGATTGAGCGCAAGGTGGCGCGCAAGGAAATTTTCGACGGCAATGTTCTGCACGTCGTATGCGATGATGTTATGCTTCCAAACGGCGATAAGGCTGTACGAGAATTTTGCATTCATGTGGGCGCGGTATGCATTATACCTATTCTTCCCGACGGAAGAGTGATAATGGAGCGTCAGTTCAGATATCCGCACGGAAGGGTATTTTATGAGATACCGGCGGGTAAGCTCGATTATCCGGACGAGGACCCGCTTTCGGCAGCAAAACGCGAGCTTAGAGAAGAAACGGGTGCCGTTGCCGGTAAGATGACCTTCCTTGGTGCGCTTGATACCTCTCCCGCTCTTATCAGCGAGAGGATTTATATGTATCTTGCCGAGGATCTCAGCTTTACCGAGCGCGAGCTTGATGACGACGAATTTCTTTCGGTTGAGTATGCGCATTTGTCCGATTTGTACCGTATGGTGCTTGACGGAGAAATAGCGGATGCCAAAACTCAGGTTGCCGTTCTGAAAGCGGTTGCCAAAAGACCCGAGTTTTTAAATTAACTTTTCATACGGCAATGCCGATTCGAAAGGAGATAAAATGACATTACCAACTTTAATAAATTACGGTCTGTATGCTATTGTAGGTGTATTTGCCCTTGTGTGCTTCCTCTTAGGTTTTAAAAGAGGATTCAGCCGTCAGACTGTTAAATTTATCTTCGTGGGTGCATCGTTTGCGCTTTCTTTTGTAGCGTTTGGTGCTATATATCCCGCGCTTTATTCTTTGGTAGAGGGAAAATCCGTGGCTGACGTTGCCTCAACCCTCAATATCGGCTTAAGTGAAGAAATTTATAAGTTCGCGGTATGCATAAAGGGAGATACCGCAGTGTACCTCGCATCGGTACCGCTTGCTATCGTAGTTTTCCCGTTTGGGTTCCTTGCGATGTTCTTTGCGGTTAACGGACTTCTTGTTTTCCCTTATATAGTAATATGCGGAGCTCTTGGATTCGGATCTCAGTATAATACTACTTTGACAAGAATCCTTGGCGGAGTGGTAGGTATTGTTCAGGGTGTTCTCATGGCTCTTCTTGTAATAATGCCCGTTGAAGGTATTGTGGATATTGCCGGGGAAGCAATAACCGTGTCAGAAGAAAAGCATCCCGATTCTCAAAACGCTATCACGATAGGAAACATATATCACCAGAACGTTGACGGTGTTATAGATAATCCCGTTCTTAAATATTCCGATGACGCTTTTGGCTTTGTTTACGATAAGTTCTCTACTATTAAGGTAGAAGGTGAGGACGTCAGTGTTCACGAGCTCGCCGATGACCTCTTTGAGCTCTTCGTTCTTTACGGAGATCTCGGCGCAGATTTTAATTTCAAAGCGTTGACTGAAGATAATAAAGCTACAATAGATAAAATGTTAGACTGCTTCGGAAACGACCATATTATGACCGCTATAGTATCGGGAGCACTGAGCTCTGTTGGTAAAGCTGCGAATAGCGGCGCCTTCACGTTTGATGCAGGGGAGCCGATGCAATCATTGTATATGGCGTTCCTTGACGTTTGCTCAACCTGTGACAGTACGACGGTTGAGGGTGACCTGTATACGCTTACGAGAGTATACTATCTCTTCTCCGATGAGGGAATGCTTCAAGCGGAGACGGTTAGCTCAATGTTCGCTTCATTCCTTGTTTTTGATGCTGAGGGAAGCTCCGCATTCAAGCGAATGGTTGCGATACTTGATGAAAATCCGAGATTTAACGCTATGTCTGAGACTTGCTCCAGAGTTGCTATGGACCTTCTTATTCGGAATACGGGTGTTGATCAGGATGTTATGGAAACCGTTACGAACGTTAAAGCGGGTATTAACAGCGTTGTAGGTCTTAACAAAGAAGATTATGCGACCGAAGAAGAATATAAGGCTGATGTCAATAAAGGAATTTCCGAAACTCTTGCCGAAAACAATATTTCGATGAGTGACGAAAAGCTCGATGAGCTTACCGATTTCGTAATCGAGAATTACGGCGATAAGGATGAAATAACCGATGACGAGTTCCTTGACTTCATGTCCAAGTACTACGATACTTATGCTAAGAGCAGCGGAGCAGGCAGCAGCACCGAAGGCACCGAGGGCACAGAAGGCACAGAAGGCACAGAAGGCATCGAGGGCGCAGAAGGTACCGAGGGTACGGAAGGCACCGAGCCTTAATAACACAAGCAATAAATTCGGGTGGCTGAAAGGCCGCCCGAGAGTTTTGAATAATATATTATGAAAGGAAAAAGACAATGAAAATACTGGTAATAAACGCAGGCAGTTCATCTCTTAAATTCCAGCTTATCGATATGGAAAACGAGTCTGTTATCGCAAAGGGTATTTGCGAGGAGATTGGCGGTAAATCGGGATTTAAATATAAGGTACCCGGCAGAGAGGATTATAAGATATCTATATCCTTGCCCACTCACGCAGAGGCTTTGAAGCTCGTTCTCGACACTCTTGTAGACGAGAAGCTCGGCGTTATTTCTTCTGCAAAGGAGATCAGCGCTGTCGGACACAGAGTTCTTCACGGCGGTGAGAAGCTTTCGGGCTCTGTTCTTGTAACAGAGGAAGTTAAGAAGACTATTGAGGAGTGCATAGACCTTGGACCTCTCCACAATCCCGCAAACCTTAAGGGAATTATCGAGTGCGAGAAGATAATGGACGTTCCTCAGGTTGCCGTATTTGATACGGGCTTCCATCAAACAATGCCTGACTATGCATATATGTATGCGCTTCCTTACGAGTATTATGAGAAATACAAGATTCGCCGCTACGGATTCCACGGCACGTCGCACAGATTTGTAAGCGCAAGAGCGGGCGAGCTTCTCGGCAATCCCGAGCTTAACGTAGTTACCTGCCACCTTGGAAACGGTGCGTCTGTTTCCGCCGTAAAGGACGGAAAATGCTTTGATACCTCAATGGGTGTTACTCCTCTTGAGGGCATCATGATGGGTACGAGATGCGGTAACATTGACTCTGCTATAATTCCTTACCTTATGAAGAAGGGCGAGGTCAGCACTGCTGATGAGATCGACAAGATGATGAATAAAAAGTCCGGTATGCTCGGCGTATCAGGCGTTACCTCGGATAATCAGGAAATCTGCAAGATGGCAGCGGAAGGCAACGAAAGATGCATTCTGATCAAGAAGATGTATTGCCATCAGCTTACCAAGCTTGTCGGCGGATATATCGCGGCAATGGGCGGCACCGATGCGCTTGTGTTTACAGGTGGAATAGGTGAAAACACTCCCGAATACCGCAGCTACGTTTGCGAAAAGCTTGCGTTCCTTGGCGTTAAGATTGACGAGGCTAAGAATGCAACGCGCGGTGAGGAGATCGAAATATCCACGCCCGAGTCAACCGTAAGAGTTTACGTCATTCCCACTAACGAAGAGCTCGTTATCGCGAGAGATACTCTTGAGATCGTCAATAGCTTAAAATAAAATGTACGACGAGCTTACAAAGGTTGATATTCAAAAAATGGAAGAGGAGATAAAGTATAGAAGAAGCGTACTTGCTCCAAAGCTTGGCGCAGAGCTTAAGCGTACACGTGAGTTCGGAGATCTTTCCGAGAACGCGGAATACAAGGAGGCTAAGCGCGAAAAACGTAAAAACGAGGGAAGAATCCGTTATCTTGAGGCTATGATAAGAACCGCTACGGTTATTGAGATAGAGGAAACGGCAGACTCCGTAGCCCTTTTCGACATAGTTACGATTTTTAACGAAAAAATGAATGCCGAAAAAAAGATACAGATAGTTACGACGTTACGTCAGAACGCATTGCTCGGATTTGTCAGTAAGGAGTCACCCCTTGGCTCTGCTCTTATGGGAAAATCGGTCGGCGACAGAGTTCTTGTGACCGTAAACGAGAGTATGAGCTATTACGTAAAAATAATTGCAATTGAGAAAGGCGAGGATAATTCAGACCTTCCGATAAGCAGTTATTAATAAAAATTTCAAAAAAAATAAAAAAACTCAAATGGATATTGTTGACATTTTATTTTTCTTGTGATATACTTAAAATGTTAAATTTTATGCTAATAAGGAGAGTTTGAGATGGCTCGTTACAGACAAAGTCCAAACTATATAGCAAAAAAGAGCCTTTGGCCCGCATTTGATTGGTGGAATATTTTGTTCTATATGCTCGTTATTCCCGCTTTAATAATCATTATGCAGATAAAGTTCCCCGAGCTTTGCTCCTGGTATATCGCTCTTGCGCTTTATGCTTTGGTTCCTATTACAATCATTTGTATGGAGAAAAAATTATCCTGGTGGAACGTTCTCTTCATGATCATACTGATTCCCGCTACGGTTGCGGTGCTTTACTTCTTAGTTCCCGCTCTCGGTGAAAAGATAGTAAATGAATGGCTTGCAAATTGGTGGATAGTTCTTGGTCTTTGGTGCGTATTCCCGATTATGATCTGCTTGGTTCAGATAATCATTCTCAGACACAAGTATATCGAGTTCTATGATAACTGCGTTATTGAGAGATGGGGCGTATTCAATAAGCGCACTAAAAAGACTGTGTTCCCTGAAGTAACTGCTGTTACCACTCAGAAGAACATTCTTGGATATGGTGACGTTTATATCGACGTTGTCGGTCCTTGGGACGTTAAGTTTGACGATATGTCAAGACCTGATGATCTCCGCGATTATCTCGTTTATCATATGCTTAATTCCGCTGCTGTTGAAAATATCAGCAACAACCCCTATATTGCCGCAACAGACGGTATATTCTAATAACCGTTTACATAAAAACGGAGAAGCAAGTAGCATTGTTTCTCCGTTTTTTATTCTTCAATTGAAGATTTTGTCAATTTTTATACAAAAAACTATTGCATAAATGATATAAAAATGCTATACTTTTAATATATTTTAAGTGACGTCAATTAAGTTTAAAGAAAAAAGGAGAGCATATGGCAGAGCTCGCTTTAAAAGAACTACTTTATGAATTGAAAAATCCCGAAGCGCTTGTTGCCGAGGATGAGTTGGAATACTCTAAAAAAATAGAAGATGTTGCAAAGAAGGTCTGCGAGGCGGAAAATATACGCGTCGTACTTCTTGCGGGACCGTCAGCCTCGGGAAAAACAACGACAGCTAATCTTATCTCCGATAAAATAAAGAGCCTTGGTGAAAAATCCATCGTCGTATCGCTTGATAATTTTTATCGCGATGCGGATGATAAGAAGTATCCGCGTCTTGAAGACGGTACGCGTGATTTCGAGAGTCCTTATGCACTTGATATTGATGATCTGATAAAAACTCTTGGATGCATTATTGAAGGTAAAGAATTCGACGTGCCGACGTATGATTTCAAGCAGGGACGTCGTGTTGATGTAACGCACTACCCGAGCTATGCCGACGGTTGCGTTATTATTGAAGGCATTCACGGCCTTAATCCTATTCTTTCGGATCCGTTCCCGAAGGAAAACGTACTTAAGCTCTTTGTCAGTGTTTCAACTAATATAAACGATGACGGAAAACGTATGCTTTCGGGAAGAAAGATTCGTTTCCTCAGACGTATGGTAAGAGATAATCTTTACAGAGCTGCCGATGCATACACAACAATAGCAATGTGGCAAAACGTTCTTCTCGGAGAGGATAAATACCTGTATCCCTATAAAAAGCTTGCAGATCTCAGCTTTGACACCTTCCATAATTTTGAGCTCGCGGTTCTTAAGCCCTATGCAGAAATGCTTTTGACCGGGGAGGTTTGCGAGCATAGCGGTTATGCTCATACCGTAGCGAGCGCTCTTGCAAAAATACCTTCGCTTGAGAGCAAAATAGTACCTGAGACATCTCTTATAAGAGAGTTTATTCCGGGTGGAATTTACGAGGATCTTTATTAACTCATCACAAAAAATATAAAAGGAACAAGAGCTTGAAAGTTTTTTATTCAAGCTTTTGTTCCTTTTTTGTAAACTATTGTTTTAAATTTGCTGTTGTCTGTGCGTTATTGCTGTGTAAATTAACATAATTAAGGTCTGCTAAAATATTCTTTTGAAACTTATTTTCTGTAAAAACTGTTTCCGCCGATAAACTCTCTGACGATGCTTGTGGGCGGGATTTCGTCATCCACGTCAGCCTCGTGAACGTAGTTTAGTATCTTTACAATTGCACGTACTTGGTCATAGCATTCGTCGGAGGCTTCTATGACTGTCAGGAGCGGGAAGATATGCTTTTTGAGGACCGCAAGCTCATAAAGTGTTGAGCTGTTGAAGATAACGTCTGCGTTTTCCTGATACGGGAATATCCACTTTTCCTCACCTCGTCTGACCGAGTCCCACATTGAAAGGGTCCTTTGCACCGAAGCGCCCCGAGTTTCAAAGTCACGTACAGTTCTGCGTAAGAGCCTCAAGTAGCTTGTCGGGATACGGTTGTGATAGTCGAGTGAAAGCGGTAGCAGGGGACTGACGTACATTTTGAATATGAGATTGGAAGGAAGCTCTTTTGGTAGAAGGATAGGATTCAATCCGTGTATACCTTCAACTATAATTACAGAGTTGTCCTTGAGACGCAGCTTATGACCGAGATATATCCTTCGTCCAAGCTTGAAATCAAAGCTCGGGAGCTCGACCTCTTCGCCTCTGAGTAATTCCGAGAGCTGCTTACCGAAAAGCTCCGTGTCGATGGTGTTTATATGCTCAAGGTCAATTTTACCGTCGGGACCCGGGATTATTTTATCTCTGTCTATATAATAATCGTCAAGGCTTATGAGAATCGGGCTTTTTCCGTGCACTCTGAGCTGAGTTGCAAGTCGGTTTGCGGACGTTGTTTTTCCCGATGAGCTGGGGCCTGCCAGCATAACTGCCTTCGCGCCTCTTTCGCATATCATATCCGCTATTTTGGAAAATTTCTTCTCGTGGAGAGCCTCGTTGACTCTGATAAGCTCTCTTATTTTTCCGCTTTCAACAAGGCGGTTGAGGTCCGATACCGTTTCGCATTCCATAAGCTCGCACCAACGCTTGCTCTCGCTTGACATACTGAAGAAATTGGGACTGCCCACATAATCGGAGACCCTGTCGGGGTCTTTCGCATCGGGGTAGATAAATATAAAGCCTTCGGGCGCGGATATTATATCCCAGGAGCGAAGAAAACCTGTTGACGGAGCCATTTCACCGTAGAAATAGTCAAGAAATCCGTTGTTTTCGTATACGTCGATGCGTTCCTTTTTTCTATACGAAAGAAGTTCTGCCTTGTCGGTCTGTCCTATACTTTTATAGTATTCAATAAGATCCTTAGTCTGCATTCTGCGCCTGTAGAGTGGAAAATTCTCATCCGTTATACGTTTTACTTCTTCTTCAAGCCGTTTGGCTGAAAAATCGGCAGCGCCCGTGACCTTGAAATAAAGTCCTTGGCCGATAGTGCAGTTCATACTGCCCTGCGCGTCGGGCCAAAGCCGCTTCAAGGCCAGAAAAATTATGAACTGCGCCGTTCTCGTGTATGCATCTCGTCCGATAGGGTCTGTGTATTTTATGAGATTGATTACACCGCCCGATGCCGCCATTGCTGTACGTATCGATTTTCTATCAGGTGTTTGATCTTTTTTACGCACGGGTATGTAGTTAAGCGTGAAAACTCTTCCTGCTATTTTTGCAACGATAGGATCGGTTGAAAGCCGTCCTTTTATGAGGTCGAGTCTTTTTGCAAGATCGAGTAAGGATTCCTCGGCTTCCGCTACTATTTTCTTTCCATCTATATAAAGTTCCATATTGCTCTCCTTTTATCAGTCAGTATTTATTCCACCTCTCCGATGGCGGAATTATTTATATTACGGTATATCTTTCTTATCTTGCTTCGGATAAGATGAAAAAGATTTATAAATACAAGGCAAACGTTCATTAAGACTATCGGCCACGTTCCGTAAACAGCCGCATATATCGCGCTGATAACAGAGCCGCATATATTAAAGAAACGGAGCTTGTTAACGTTCGTCATGGTCATTGAAAAAATAACTAAAAACGTTCCTGCGTATCCAAATAATTCAAAAGCGATTTTGGGATTCAAAAAAGCACCTCCTGTGTTTTTATTACAGTTTTATTAATTATATTACGTCACCGAGAAAATGTATACCGAAATATACGGTACCGTTCGGCAAAAAAATAAAAATGACTACTCTTGATGATCATCAAGGTAGTCAACCATTATCGGTGGTCAGTAGAAACGCCTGCCCCTATCGCAGGCTTATACCAAGCATTAAAGCACTGTTAATCCGAAGCAGCTTAAATGATTTTGCAAAAAAATAAAGGCGCAAGTGCATATTTAAAGCAGCTTTGGATTGTTAGTATATCACATATTGCACCAATTGTCAAGTGATTTTTTAAAATATTTGTTCAAGATGGCTATATCGGAATGCGATAATAAAATAATCCCCGAACGATGCTTATGACCGCTCGGGGTATTATAACTATTTACATTCGGTATTCATCATTATATTTAAAATCTCTCGGTCTGTATCCTTCATACCGTCCCTTGCGAGGCGGCAGACGTTTTCAATGGTGTTTTCAACGCCTTTTTTAACGATACCGTCTCCTCCGAAGAACTGATTTCCCGAGCGAAAAAGATTAAAGCCGAGAATTCCGTTTTCAACCGCTGTTGCAATTTTTGCAGCGCAGCTCGCTTTAGCTCCGTCGCAGATAAGTCCCGAGTCAATAGCAAGGGCGTTGACTAGGGTATGCGCGACCTCGCGGAATCCTCCGCCGTGAAGGTATGCGATTCCCGCGCCCGCTGAAGCGCCGGCGGCTACAGCTCCGCAGTATGCGGAAAGCGTGCCTATACCGTGCTTGATATGTAGAGTCAGAAGGTTAGATAACGCTAAGGCTCTGTAGAGCTTCTCCTCGGGAAGCTTCATATCTTCCCAGTATATGTACACGGGAATAGATGCGGTCATACCTTGGTTACCGCTGCCCGAGTTGATTATAACGGGGAGCTCGCAGCCGTTCATTCTCGCATCACTGCCTGCTGCAGCATAAGCCTTTGCCTTGACGCTTATATCGTTTGCGTACGAGGATAGATATACCTTACCGATATTGGCGCCCCAATTGCCCGAAAGTCCCTCTCTTGCTATTGCCATATTGTACTCTATTTGCCTTGCAAGAGCGGGTTTTACGTCATCAATATTGCACTCCTCGGCAAACTTCACAATTTCCTCAACGGAAAGACCTTCCTTCTTTTTTTCCTTTGGAGGATCTATTTTGCCTTCGAATATAACGTTTCCGTTTTTCTTTATAAGAACGATATTTGTATGCTTAGAGGCTATTCGTACGAATGAGCTTTCATCTTTATTGTAAAGTGAAAGGCAGATATCAAACGCAAGCTCTGAGTCGGACATAGTAAGCAGGACGGGAAGAGTTTCTGATACTTCTTTCATTCTTTTTATATCGCCCTCTGTAACACCCGATAGAACCTCAAGCGATGCGTCCGCATTTCCCCCTACGAGTCCTGCGATTACAGCAGCCTCAATACCTCTCATTCCATCGGTGTGAGGAACAACAACGCTCTTTGCATTTTTTATGATATTTCCGCTGACCTCTATTTCGCACCTGTCGGGAAATGCGCCGAGAACAGCCTTTGCTTTTGCCGCAGCGTATGCTATCGCGATAGGCTCGGTGCAGCCCATAGCGGGCACAAGCTCCTCCTCAAGAACCTTGCAGAAATATTCATATTTTTCGTTTGTAAGACAACACGCCATAGTGTATGTTTCCTTGCTTTAACTTCTTTCGGCAGCGGTAACTGCCAAGTTTATTATATAATAGATGTTGATTTTTGTCAATATAACGCCGAATTATAAAAGCTTGTCTAGTTATGTTATATCCGCTGATTCAGTTTTTGTAACTATAGTTTTTAGCCAGGTTTTCCGTTTCAGCAGTATTGAGCCGAATATCATTTTGAAGATATCGACGCCTTGTCCTATAGCGAAAAGCACATATATACTGACGTCCGTGAGATAAGCAAATATAGCGCAGGCAGGCACTACCACCGTCCACATATAAAAGCTGTCAAAGAGAATGGTTACCATAACCTTTCCACCCGAGCGAAGCGTAAAGTAAGCAGCGTTTGCAAATGCGCAGAATGGCATAGTCAATGCCGAAACTACCATCATATACGACGCAAGCGAGCGTACCTCGTCCGTAGTGTTGTAGAAGCTCGGGAAGAAGATTGAAGAGAGGGAAAGCAGCGCGCATACTCCGACACCGCACATTATCGAGAAGCCGATAAGCTTCTTATCGGTATCTTCAGCCTCATCCAGCCTACCCGCGCCAAGAAGCGAGCCTATAATTATTGCAATGCCGCTTCCAAGCGATATATATACGACGCTGAAGAGGTTGAATATCGTCGAAGAGATATTTTGCGCAGCAACTACGTCGAGCCCCCTTGTCGAGTAGCATTGATTACGCATAGTCATAGCTATCGCCCAGAAAAATTCGTTAAGCATAAGGGGAATACCCTTGACTGTTATCGTTGCAAAGAGTCCCGCGGGGATTCTGAATGATCGGTAGGCTCCCGTAAGATACGGGAACTTGTCCTTTTTTATATGAGCGTAAGCAACTAATACGATAAGCTCTGCAAATCGTGAGATGACCGTTGCAAGTGCGGCTCCGCGCACCCCCATTGCGGGAGCGCCGAGATAACCGAATATCAAAATGAGGTTAAGAACGAAGTTTGTTACGACGGCAACTATTCCCGCAAGCATAGGCATTACCGTCTCGCCTGTTTCTCTCATAGTCGATGCATATACCTGAGATATAGCATACGGAATAAGGCCAAAAAGCATAACGTTAAGATATTTATGTCCTAACTCGCGTGTGAGCTCGAGATTGCCGACGTTTCCCGCATCGTGCAAAAACAGACTGATAAGCCCGTCACTGAATAATATAAATACCGCAACACCGATGATTCCCGCAAGCAGATTGATGAGGAATTTGAAGCGGAACGTATGGCGTACGCCCTCATTATCCTTAAGACCGTAATATTGAGCCGTGAATATTCCCGCTGCGGATATTGCGCCGAAAATCAGGAGATTGAAAATAAATATAAATTGATTGACGATAGAAACGCCGGACATAGCCTCGGTTCCAAGCCTGCCGACCATAACGTTATCGAGCAGATTGACGAGGTTAGTGATGCCGTTCTGTATCATTATCGGAACGGTTACTGTCAATACCTTTTTATAAAAGGCTCTGTCGCCTATGTACTGTTTAATTGAAATCATTATATCCTGTTAAAAGGGCTCACCGTTAATCGAACAGCGAGCCTCTTTGTTTTTTTATCAGTTAGTGTAGTTATCGAAATATCCCTGAACGAGAACAACGGGAGTACCTTTATCTCCGGAGCCCGAAGTAAGGTCGCATAGCGAGCCGATAAGGTCGGTAAGCTGTCTCGGAGTAGTACCCTGAGATGCCATATTACCAACGAGATTGCTGTCCTTTTCCTTAATGCTCTTTGAAATAGCAGCGCGAAGCTCATCTCCCGAAAGATCTTTGTAATCGTTATCTGCAAGATACTTGAGCTTAAGCTCGTTAGGCGTTCCTACAAGACCGTCGGTGAATGCGGGGGATACGACCGGGTCTGCAAGCTCCCATATTTTACCCTGGGGATCCTTAAAGGCTCCGTCACCGTAAACCATTACCTCAACCTTTTTGCCGGTCGCGTCGAATATTCTTTTCTGAATATCGTAAACGAGATCGGTGCATTCGTGGGGGAAGAGCTTGATTTTATCCTCGGTGGATTTGTTCGAGCCGAGAAGACCGTATTTTTTGTTATATCCGGAGCCGTTTATCGATTCGGTCATTATATCGTCAATGCCGAGAACAACGTCAGCTCCTGCCGCCTTGAGTATGCGCTTTGTGCGTGCGCGGCTGTGTATATCGCAGGTAAGCACCTTGTCAGTGTAGTTAAGAATAGTTTGAGCTCTGTTAGCAAAGATTATCTCTACATCAGCCCCTGCTTCGCGGATAATATTGCCGTAATATTCAACATAGTCAACACCGGTGAACTCATGCTTGTTTTCACCGAAGAGCTCACGGTATTTTTCAAGAGAAAGAACGTCACTGTAAGGATTTATGCCTGCGGCATCTATTTTATCAAGGCTTACGAGCTCGTTACCAACCTCGTCGGAAGGATAGGAAAGCATCAAAACAATTTTTTTAGCTCCCATAGCGATACCCTTAAGGCATATAGCAAAACGGTTGCGCGAGAGAATAGGGAAGATAACTCCTATTGTTTCGCCGCCAAGCTTGTTTTTAACATCTGTTGCAATATCGTTTACGGAAGCGTAGTTTCCTTGTGCTCTTGCAACTATTGATTCGGTGAGTGATATAACGTCCTTATCACGTAAAGAAAAGCCCTCGCACTCTGCAGCCTTAAGCACGCTTTCGGTTACTATTGTTGCAAGGTCATCGCCTTCGCGGATGATGGGACAACGGATACCTCTTGATACCGTTCCGACTCTGCGTTCTTTTGTTTCCATCTTGATTTCCTTTCATATACCGCACAAACTATATGTGGAAGCTTGTTTGGATTGCGGCGGACTAGTGACCACCATTTTTTGACATATCATTATATCACATAAATTGTCCAATTGCAATAGATGATATGCAAAAAATATAAAATAAAGAAAAAAATTCAAAGATAAAATCAAAGAGTAGGCATCTTTCAATACGAAAGTCATTATTGCCATTCGTCACGGAAAAATCCGCGTGAATTGGCAACGTTACCGTCCTCATCGTAAACGGATATGCGGAAATACTTCGCGTCCTTATGGAGAGGGAAGTCGAATGAGGTTACGCACTCTCCTTTAGGTAAGCGTACGTGCTTCGGGGCTTTTGAGCCAAAGTACATAAAGAATTTTGACACGGGAGAGCATTCAACGTGTACTGTGACAGTACCTTCGGAGTCCTCGGTAAGACTTATTTCGTTAATGCGCGGGCCGCTTGACGCATAAAAATTCTTTTCCTCAAGCGCGTTGATAACGGATGAATATTCAAGCTTATCGGCAAGTATCATAGTGTAAAACATAAAACTGTCGATGTACGGGCTGTCAAGTGGCTTTGAGTTGTGGTTATCGTCACCCGCATGGCAGCCAAGTCTTATTCCGTGCTGAAGCATTTTATCGTAGAGCATCTCTGCGTTTTCAAGATTGTTTGCCAAATATGATCCGGTGTTATAAAGCTCAAGTGTTAAAAGATTTTTGTACGAGAGTATACGTTCTTCGCTATCCATTGACCAATAGGGGTGATTATAGGATACAAGATAACCGTTTTTGATAGCGGTGTCAATAAACTCGTTGATATATTCAACGGTAAATTCACGCGTGCGCTCGTCACCTGCTCGGCAAAGCTCGCCGTGTTTATCCGCGGGAATATACTTGGTATAACCCTTGTTGTAGCAGATAAGAGTTTCGTTCTTTGGGGCTTTAGCAAAAAGGTTTAAATGCACCTCCGGAGCAAAAGCGTTATAGTTGCCGTTCTTATCGGGACGGATATATGCTTCGTAGCCCGTGAGAAGAAGGAAGTCGCTCTCGGAAAGCTCGGTATGACTCTTCGGCACACAGTGGTCTGTTATAGCGAGAATATCGTAGCCTTTTTCTTTATATATCCTTTTCAGTTCCTCGGGAGCAAGCTTTCCGTCAGAATATGTACTGTGGCAGTGCATATTTGCTTTATACTGATTCTTTGATGCGGATAAAAGTATTTTTTTGCTCATTTATGATGCTCCTTTCTGTGATAACCGAGTTATTTTACCGTTTTATAGAGAGGACCGTATGCCGCGCAAGCTCTGTAATCCTGTCCTTCTTTGTCCATACCGAATGCGTTCCAGGCTGCGGGTCTGAATATCTTTTCCTCGGGAACGTTGTGCATGCAAACGGGAATTCTGAGCATTGAGCAGAGTGTTATAAGGTCCGCGCCGATATGTCCGTAGCTGATAGCTCCGTGATTTGCGCCCCAGTTGTTCATAACGTCGTATGCGCTCTTGAATGCGCCCTTGCCCGTAAGCCTCGGAGCAAACCAAGTGCAGGGCCAGGTATAGTCGGTTCTTTTCCAGAGAATATCGGATACCTCGTCGGGAAGGTTAACGGTATAGCCCTCTGCTATCTGAAGCACCGGGCCAAGTCCCTTGACGAGATTGAGTCTTATCATAGTAACGGGCATTTCGCTTCTGGTAAGGAATCTTGAGGAGTATCCGCCGCCTCTGAAGTATCCGAGGTCAGCCATATTCCAGGTTGTGGACTTCATAACCGTGTCGCAATCAGCCTCGGTCATCTCATACCAGGGCTTCATAACTCCGTTTCCGTTCTCGTCCTTTACCTCACCGCAAGCATCAAGACAGCACGCGCCCGAGTTGATGAGGTGAATAAAACCGTCCGATTCTTTAGCCTTGCCTTCAAGCTCATATCCTGTCGCGCGACGAACTGCGTCGGGGCTCCAATAGGTACGAACGTCGGCAAACATCTGCGCGCGGCCCGTAAGGAGCTTACCGAAGAGCATTCCGATACCGTTGAGAACGTCGTTTTCGGTCGCGAGAATGTAAGGCTCTCTTGCCCCGTTCCAGTCGAAAGAGGTGTTGAGCATTGCCTCGGGGAAGTCGCAGTTAGGGTAGAAATCTGTCCACTGCCTTTGTCCCTGGAAGCCTGCGGCGATAGCATTGTGTCCAACCTTTTCTTCCTCGGCGTAGTCGGGAAGATTCTGATTTCCGTTCATCAGGTCCTTGATGATACACATCATCTTAACCACGAATTCGAACTGCTCTTCCTTTTCTTTGTCGGATTTTCGGAGCTCGACGGGATTTTTATCAAAGCCGATATTGCATTTTTCTTTTGCCCACGCGAGAGCTTTCTGATACTCTGCTTCGTCGTATATACCCTCGGTCATTCGTCTGATTATCTCTACCTCGTCAACCGATTCAACGCGAAGACCGAGGTACTCTTCCATAAAGGCAGGGTCAATGATTGAGCCGCCGATACCCATACAAATAGAGCCTATCTGGAGATAGGACTTACCTTTCATTGTAGCTGCCGCAACGGCTGCTCTTGCAAATCTGAGTATCTTTTCCGCGACGTCATCCGGGATATCGGTAGCATCCGCATCCTGCACGTCCTTGCCGTAGATACCGAATGCAGGGAGCCCCTTCTGGGCGTGGCTGGCAAGCACCGCTGCAAGATATACCGCGCCGGGACGTTCCGTTCCGTTGAAGCCCCACACGCCTTTTATGGTCGTAGGGTCCATATCCATAGTTTCCGAGCCATAGCACCAGCAGGGAGTAACGGTAAGGGTTATATCAACGCCTGTCTTCTTGAATTTTTCGGCGCAAGCTGCCGCCTCGGCAACCCTACCGATGGTAGTATCTGCAATAATAACTTTAACGGGCTCTCCGTTTGAATATCTTACGTTAGAGGAGATAAGCTCAGCCGCTGCGCGAGCCATATTCATAGTTTGCTCTTCGAGTGACTCTCTTACTTTGAGCGCGCCTCGTCTGCCGTCTATAGTAGGTCTGATACCAATAACTGGGTAATCTCCGATAAGTCTTGATTTTGCCATAATAATTCTTATCCTCCATAAATTATTTTATAATACAATTATATACTTGATTTTTGTGTCTTACTAGTGATATAATGGTAAAAAACATAATTATTTTCAGTTTTATTTTAAAATAGGAGCGTAAAGAGATGAGTTACAGAGAGTTGAAACAGCACGGAACAGAAGATTTTCCTATCGCATTTTATCATATCGATAAAAATCATACGCGGTTTGAAATGGCATCTCACTGGCATTCACATATAGAGATAATTCGCATAATAAGCGGGGAATTGAACATAAAGCTTTACAATAATGAGTATATCGCCACGGCGGGTGACGTTGTTTTTGTAAATTCCGAGACGGTACACGGAGCAACCCCGACATACGATTGTATATACGAATGTGTCGTTCTTCATACGGAAATGCTTGAAATAAGGGATAACGGATGCAAATTCTTTATTGACGGCATGCTTAACGGTGAATATGCGGTAAAGGAATTTCACAAAGCCGAGAACAGTCCGTTTATAAATTCGGTTAACGCAATCTTTGATGCGATGATAAAGCTGGAAAATATCGACGGAGAGTCGAGATTTGCCATGACGGCCAGTAAGTTTTTTATAATCGGTGCGATTTATTCTCTTTTTGCAGCTATCATTGACGGCAAGCTTTATTCTGCCGTATCAATAGGTGAGCTTCCCGAGGATAAAAATTTAGAAAAGCTCAAGTGCGTGTTAAGTTATATACGCTCGAACTATGATAAACAGATTAGTCTTTCGGATATGGCGAAGGTTGCTTCTATGTCGCCGAAATACTTTTGTCATTTTTTCAAAAGCATGACGAGAAAGACTCCTGTTGACTATCTTGTAGCATACCGTGTTGAAAAAGCATCAAGAAAATTGCTTTCAACCGATATGAGCGTTACCGATATCGCGTTTGCTACAGGATTTAACGATTTGAGCTATTTTATCAAGACCTTCAAGCGCATCAACGGTAGAACGCCTGCGAGCTTCAGAAAAAACTGATAAAGCGGATGCTTGATATTTTTCAGTCGAAAAATAATAGTATTTTTTTATTTAAGGTTGCATTTACCGTTTTTATGTGGTAGAGTATACTTGAGCGTAAAAATAATAATAATCTATTCGCTCTCTGCGTTTTGCAGATTATGGATATTTTGGTAGTTGTCTATAATATCCACTTTTGCCGAATGGCAGTAAAGGAGGACAAAATGTCAGAAAAGAAGTATGTAACTTATGAAGAGTTCGGCGCGGTTGGCGACGGAGTAACCGATGATTTTGATGCGATTGAGGCGGCTCACCTTTATGCGAATGAAAATGCATTGATTGTAAAAACAAAGAGTGATGCTACTTACTACGTTGGCGAAAAGCTGACGCGTGAAATTCCAATAGAATACGACGTGGATTGGAACGGCTCGCACTTCATAATTAACGATAACGTAGCTAACGCATATCAATACAGAGGCGTATATCTCTTTGCGTTAAGACGTAAGTCAAGACGCTTGCTTAAGGGTGAGGAGCTTATCGCCGCTATAGGCGAGGGAAGAACTATCAAGAGAGGTGATACTAAGCTTGAATGGCTCGCGCCTGTTCTTAACGAGGACGCGTTTATCAGAGTAACGAATGAGAACCACCGAGACTTCGTTCGCTTTGGCTCAAACGAAAACCGCGGTGTTCCGCGCCACGATATGTTTGAGGTTGCAAAGGATGGAACGTTGGCTCCCGACTCGGATGTTGCTTACGAGTTTGACGAGATAACGTCGATAGAAATATTTCCTCAGCGCGAAGCACCGATAACCGTCAAAAACGGTAACTTCGCTTCTATATGCTGCAGAACCGTAAAAGAAACCGGATTTCTCGGCAGATGGCACGGATATTTAAGAGGCTTCCTTGTTGAGCGCGCGGACGTCACTATCGAGAATATATCTCATAGGATGATAGATGAGCCCGAGCTTGATAAAACTCGTGACGAGCTTGCAAAAAGGTACGGTAACCGAGGCGAGAGCTATCCATACGCAGGATTTATCGTAGGAAGGAACGCAAATAATATAACGGTAAAGAATTGCCTTCTCACCACCCATACGACATATTATGAGGATAAGCCCGCAACGGTATCTACGGGCGGTGTAGTTCCCGCGCCGGTACCGCTCGGAAGCTACGATATGTATTTCCACTCCTGCAATCATCTTTCACTTATAGGCATAAAGCAGCTTCGCCCCGAAACCTTGGGCGATAGACGCTATTGGGGCATTATGGCGAGCAACAACTGTAAGAACATACTTCTCAAGGATTGCTATATGAACCGCTTTGATGCGCATCAGGGATTCTGGAATGCTTCTATTATAGACTGTACCTTGGGACACTCTATCAACATCACGGGTGGAGGTAAGCTCTACTGCGAGAACGTAACAAAGACGGTTACAGGATATTTCCTTGCAATAAGAGGTGACTACGGTGGAAGCTTTGAAGGCGACGTTGTCCTGAAGAATTGCAGACTTGAAGGTGTTTGCGATTACAACTCCGTAATTGGCGGAAGCTATGATGCGGAAAAGAAAGTACCCGAGACGTTCATATTCTCACCCGGCGGAAGCTCTAATCACGAGCTCTTCTATAACTGGGATTTCGGTTATGAATTGTATCTTCCCAAGACTCTGACCCTCGACGGATTTACCCACGGAGCAGCAGGTAATCTTTATATCTATCCCGAGCTTGGAAATACACGTTTTGTAAACAATTATAAGCATCATCACCACGTTACTGAGAAAATAATATACAAGAATATGGATGTTCTACCGATAACTACTAAGGGTGAGGAATCAACGGTTCTGAAAGCAATTCCGATAGAAGTGGAATAATCTTTTCTTAAGAACGTAGATTTGATTTTCGCCTTACATAAAAAATATGCGCCCCAAAAGCCAGATGCTTTTTGGGGCGCATATCATTCGAAGCTGAACTTACTTGGCTTCATTTTTTGTATACTATATAATCAACTCTCGATTATTTCCTTCAGCATTTCAGCTTCGGATTCTGTCAACTCATAGCTTTTTGTCATAAAGTTGAAATAACCGAATTTTGAATTGTAATATAGCGCGAGATTTTTAAATCCTTTGTCTGTATTCATCCAGATAAGTCGGTTTCCTTCGGTCATAAATGCAGTGAATTCTGCGTGTATTTCTGCGGAGTCATAGTTTAATTCTTCACCGTCAAAAGATACTCCGACGTCACCTCTTTCCGCATACCATTCGTTAAATACTTTTTCTTCGATTTTCTTGTAGTCGGTCAGCTCTTTTCCCGAAAGCAACGACATAATCGTATTTAACTCTTCTCCCGTAATTGTTTTATAGCTTTCATCAGGATAGAAGAAGACAAACGACGTAGGCTGACCGTAATAATATAGCGTCGTCGTTGAGTCGGTTGGAGATCCTTCGGGAAGTATGCCGCCGTCGGCAACGTAGAAAGAGTATTCACCTTCGCGCTCAACTATGATTATTGAATCGTAGTCGGGATAGAGGGAGAACCTATATGCTTTTCCCTCGGGGTGAACGTCCTTGAGGGCGGGGAAAACACCGAGGTATTCACCGATATGTTCTTCTTTTATATTGTACTTGTATCCTGTTACTATCTTTTCGTATATATCCGAAAGTTCGGGATAAACCTCATGATAATGATGGCTGATCGGCTCGTATAAATAGCCGTTGAACCATACCGCGTAAGATTGGTCAGGCGTCTGACCGCTGTCCTTACCGTCGAATATTTCATCGCCGAATGCGAAGAAAAGACCGCCGACAATAAGGCAGAAGCAGGCTGCTAATGCTAAAAATTTCGTCATAGTATTTCTCCTTTTCAAAGTATTTGGAATTGTTACTTCCTTTGCCCCGGAAGGAGAAGCTTCTTCTATTATTCTGTCATCAATTTCTCCGATAGCTGCGAGTAATTCATTTTTTGTCATAACTCGAATCCCTCCTTCATTAAGGCTGCTTTAAGCTTTTCTCTCGTTCGCATAAGCATGGATTTCGTTTTGCTCTCGCCTATGCGCAGCGCAGATGATATTTCCTTTACGGAATTCATATACCAATAGCGTCTGACGAAAACGATTCTTTCGGTTGCTTTCAGCGAAGTGAGAAAGAGGTTAAGAGTATCACGGAGCGCGATCTCGCTTTCGGGATCGGATGCAGTATTATCCGAGATAACGTCGGACAGTTCGTCAAGAATCAAGTCGTACTCACCGCCCCCGCGTTTTTGCGCGAGTCTTTTTTCGAGCTTGTTGATAGAAATGCGGCGTGTAATTTTCCCGAGGAAAATCTTGAAAGGATTGGGCCTTTTCGGTGGAATAACAGACCAAGCCTTCATATAAGTATCATTCACCGTTTCCTCGGCATCTGTATCGGAGCCCAGAACCGAGAACGCTATGTAATGAAAATAGCGCCCGTATTTTTTATCGGTTTCTTTAATTGCATCTTCATCTCGCTCAAAGAAAAGATCTATTATTTTTTCATCCGTCATATTCTCACCACCATGTTTTGAAGGTCCTTCATCCTACTATACAGAAAAAAGATGCGGTCGGTTGCATTTAACAAAAATATTTTATCATAAAATTTTACCTATGTAAAGCAGTGCTTAAATAAAAAACAATCCCCTTGGAGTTTCCGCAGATGAGTAAAGAAATTCCGGGGGGATCGTTATATAAAACAAAATAAAAGCTATTATTCGACATTAACGGGTATCTTAAGCAGCTCCGTGCATTCCTCGTCGCGGCAAACCTTAATAGGCTTCATACCCCTGAAGGTGATACTCTCGGTTTTCGCATATGGGTGAGGAATATCCTTCGAGAAGCATACGTCGGCAAGCGGACTGTATACGTAGGTTACGTCGGGGAAGGGAAGCTCGAGGTTTTCCACGTAAAGATTCTCTGGCATATAGCAGGGATATCCAAAGTCCCAATTCAGCGCTGCCTCGTTGTGATGTGGAAAGCCCGAATAAATAAGTACCATATAATTATCGTGCTTCTTTTCCGTATAATTTCCGCGATAGGTCTTATATCCGAGGTATTTGCAGTTCTTGATGATTATGTCACCCTTGAAGGTTGCGCCGTAGTCACCTCTCAAACGGATAAAGTATGAGCCGCCCTCACGTACTGTGTCTGTAATTTCCAACCTTCCGCCGCCGATAAGATTTATGCTCTGACCAAACTCGCAGCCAACGAGCTTTGCATTCCAAAATCCGCAGTGAGCATCGAAACGGGAGAGGGAGCAGTTTATGAATTCAAGATTTTTTACTCCGTTTGAGGACATGATACCCCAATAACGTGTATCTCGAATCGGTACTCCGTTTGTCAATCCCTCGCATCTAACGTGGCTTGAATATTCGATAACGAGGTCATAGCTTCCCATCGCGACGGGGTTTTCAGCTGTCGGCTTATCTTCAAAATAAGTCGTGTGTCCGTTTAGTCCTACGTTGATAGCTTGTGAACTAAAGGTGTTGTAGAAGAATAGGAAGCCGTAATAAGGGTAGCTTTGGCGAAGCTTTCCGTCTTCGCTTCTTCCGTATCCATCGTTGGGAATATCAGGCTCGCCTATGATTTTATGCGTCATATCACGTATTGTCGTGTTTGGTCTGCTAATTTTAAACTTTCGCAAGTAGCCGCACCATTTGTTTTCAAAATTCGTATCAGCTACAACGTGGCAAGCAATCGTTTCAAAATAACCGCCCTTTACCGTGATAGGCTTATCGTCGATGCTGAATATCTCCATTCTCGTGATCTTGTCAAAATCAAAATTAACGGGAGTGGACTCATCTATGCTGCCGTCTGCATTAACTAGAAGGCAGTCAGTTCGTATGCTCGTATTAACGTTTCCGCCGAATCTGATAAAATCGAGCCGCTCGTCATTATAGAAGATAATAAGCTTTTTGCCGTCAAGCCTACCGTCAAGCCAGGGGATGTAAGCTGCCCCCTCGCTGAGACTTGCAGAAGGAAATAGCAAGTCGATTTCTTCTTTGTCATACTTCGTAGGTTCGGTATCTCTTTCTATAAGGAATAAAGGTATATTGTGATGCTCAAAAACCTCAGAGCCTCTGTCATCTAAAATGAACTTTGAGCCTGTAAAGTCGGTGTTGGTTTTGATAAAGACAGGCTTGTCGAAAACGTGAATATAATATGTAGCCCCCTCGTCGGCAAAAACGTCAAGACCGTGCGCGTTTGCAAATTCGTGAGTAGCGAAGATAGCGCCAAAGTCATCCGTTGCGCCATCTCCGATAGCTCCGAAATCCGAGTATTTTACGTAACCTTGTGTAAGTAATTCATTCAAGCTTTTCATTTTCTTGACCTCGCAAACTGCTGATTAAAAACAAACGTATTAATTTAAGTATACATTAATAAAGATAAAATCACAAGTATATTTTCTTTATGTTTTTTGTATTATATTCTACTTTTGAAAACATTCGTTTGCTTTGTGATTACTTTCTTCTGCGTTTTCTTCTTTTTCTTTCTAACTTTTTCTGTTCTTTTTTTAGCTTTTTCTCTTTGCGCTCTGTGATAGAATTTTTGATATCATCAAAGAAAAAGCCTTCAATTTTGTCTTTACTGTAATGCTCTATAAGCTTTCTTGCGCGCCACGATCTTGCAATCTGTCCGGTCATAAAAAAGCGATGCTTATTTTCCGACGTGCCGTGTATTTTAAAGCTATCGAGCAAAATCGGAATTCTTTTTCTTGCGGGATATTCTACCGTCAGAGCGTAAACGTTTTCCCAAAGGTACTTATCTCTCATAAAGATAAGATAATAGAACGATATACCGCGTCTGCCGATAATTGCAAAGACGGGGAAGACGAACAAAACGCAAAGAGTCAGTACTATTCCGAGAATAATAAAGAATACGCCAAAACCAATGTCACTGCCTTCGGGCTCGATAAATAGATTTATTCCTATATAATAGCAAATAAAATCACTTATCAGAGAAAGTAGCCAATGCCTGTTAATAATGATATGATTCATTTTTTTCTTATTCTGTATTAAAGTGACTTGTCATACTGTTCTTTTATAGCCGAATAAAGCTCGCGCGGCTCGCTAACGATCGTATCCGCGCCGCCAAGACGAAGCTCTTCTTCGCCCCTGAAACCCCAAAGAACGCCGACCGTGTAAATATTTGCGGCTTTGCCCGTATGCATATCTGTCGCTGTATCGCCAACGTAAACGCATTCATCAGCATTCACTCCAAAACGCTTCATTACGTCGAAAACCACGGTTGGATCCGGCTTTAGGGGCATACCGTCGCGTTTTCCGGTAACGAAGTCGAAATAATTCTCGCCGTAAAGCTTGTTAACTACTAACCGTGTCGGATAATCGGGCTTATTTGATACTATCGCGAGCTTTAGTCCAAGTGCCTTGAAGGCGTCAAGTACCTCGTGCAGGCCGTCAAATATCTCGGTCTTGTAGGAGACGTCGGCGTTATATGCGGTGTCATAATCGTGAAGCACCTTATCGAAAAGCTCCTCGGTGTAGCACTCGCGGAAAGCAAGCATCTTTTTTATAAGATTTACCATACCCGTGCCGACGAGGTATTTATATTCGTTTGTTTCAATAGGCTCAATACCGTGTCGGATAAGAGCGTTGTTGGCATAGTAAGCAATAGTGTGTATCGTGTCAAGCACGGTACCGTCGAGATCAAAAATACAAAGCTTGATCATTTTTTAGTCCTCTTTGTTTTTTCTTTGGCTTGATTATATCACAAAACGACTGATAATACAATAGCTTCATTAATAAAACGTTATCATGATTTTTCTACCGCCGTTCTCAAGACTCGACGTACATTCGTACGTCTCACGCCCAGAGAAACAACGATTCTCACTTAAATATGACTATACCCAAAAGTGGCTGCCTCAAAATCGCATTTGAGACAGCCACTGCTGTGTTTTTTAGTCTATAGTTATTTTAATATCGCCCGTATCGGTTGTGATCTTGCACTTTCCGCCCGAGGTGGTTTCGGGGACGTCTATCTTACCTGTATCGGTTCTCACTATAAATATTTTCTCTGTAAGCAGACTGCCACGGACCTTACCCGTGTCTGTTTTAACGGTAATTTCCGTTGCATCGGACCTTTCGAAATCAACGTCACCCGTATCTGTTGTTACGTTGAGTATGCCCGCTGTGGTGTCTTTGAGTTCGACATCCCCCGTGCTGCGTTCAATGGTACAATTATTAACTATTTCAACCTTGTCAAAAATAAAGTCACCCGTGCTTGCCTTTGACGCAAAGCTCTCGCACGTAACGTTTGTGATGACAGTCTTACCCGTGCTGAGATTTGCGGTGAAGCTACCGCAGCTTACGTCTGATACTTTTATATTTCCCGTGCTGACGGAAATCTCGAGTGAAGTCGCGCTTGCGTTTTCTATAGAAACGTTACCCGTGCTTGCATCGATCTTCATTGCATCGGCAGCAGAAGCGGAGCATTTAACGTCACCCGTGCTGAGTTTAAGTTCGATGCTTTCGAATATGAAATCGGTTGGTATAGTGATGTCCCCGGTGCTTTCCGTTATCTTAAGTGCGCTGTAGTTTTCTTCGGGTAAATAAAGCGAAATTTTTGTTTCATTAAAGCCAAAGCTGATATGGTCGTACCACTTACGTGTGTCAACCTCTGTTACCGTAAGAGTGCCGTCAGTAACTTTTACCTCGTGCTTTATTTTTGAATGCTCGTGGCAGACTATTCGGCAAGAGGACTCTTCCGAGGGGAGAAGCTCTATATTTGCGGTACCGGTGTCAATTGATATATTATCAAAATTCTCGGTAATTTCGTGAGTGTTTGTTTCATACCTCGCACCAAAGAGATTATTTAAACTCGAGTCCGAGGAGCAAGCGGTAAGGGCTAATATCATACCGCCGAGCAATATAAGCACCGCTCCCGTGAGTAGTAGGCTTTTTGATACTTTATTCATAATATTTCTCCTTTTTTGCAATGCAATTCTTTATTGCTACACCGATCTTTAAAGTAAGCTTCAACGCCCCCTTTGTTGCCGCTATACAGCCGAGCAGCATAAAGAGCGCAAGCCCTGCGCAAATGAAAGCTACGCCTAATATCGCGAAGCCCGTAAGAGCGTTTCCGCTTATCGCCAAAACAGCACCGAAAACAAATCCGCAGGCGGCGCTTGCCGCAAGGGATACGAAAACTGCCCATAAGGATACGATAAGCGACCAAAGCACGGCATAGATAGAAATAATTACCGCAAACGCAGCGATGAGAAGGGAAATCCAGAGAGGAGAGCCGAGAATTATGAAAAGAATCTCCCAGAGCTTAAGGGAATTATTTTTCTCAGGCTCTGCGTTTTGCGTTCTTGTGAGAGCGATTCCTTTGATAATTTGCGTTGCAATCTTTTCAACCGTACCGATATCGGCAACCGCTTCTTCCTCGGATAGACCGTCTTCCATTCTGTCATCTATCATCTCGGAGTAAAAGCTCATTTGGTCTTCAACGTCACGAATTGGTAAGCCTCGAAGCCTTTTTTTGAGCTTGTTCTCAAATTCTTGCTTTGTCATCTGCGTGATTTCTCCTTCCCGATGAAGAAAGCTTTTATCCATGACACAACCTTTTTAAAAAGCAAAATAGAAACTTTAGTTGTCATTTTGCAGGCTGCAAGCAAATAATGAGAGAGCAGAGAGAAAAGAAAGAAGGGAAGTTCTAATGCCCAAAGTGTGAGATTGACTGTTAAAACAACGGCAAAAATTGTTATAACAACGGCTGCGCCAACGGCGATGAACGCTATCCAAAGAGGTGAGCCTAAAACTAATAGCACAACCTCGACAGGCTTTAACTTTCTGCCGTTTTGAGTCTTCTCTTTTTTCTTTTGCGATCTTCTTTCGCTGATTATTTGCGCGGCAATATCGCGCGGCGTGCCAACCGAAGCTACTGCGACTTCCTCGGAAACGCCGTCCTCGATTCTGTCATCGATCATCTCGCTGTAAAAGGTAAGACGCTCGTCAGCCTCGCGCGATGGAAGCTTAGAGAGCTTTTTTCTGAGCTCGGTAATAAACTCTTTCTTTTTCATTATGTCTTATCCTCCTTGGTTACAAATTGATAGATTAGCATAACCTCGCGCCACTCGTCCTTGAAGTCTTCGATTCGCCCGAGTCCCGCTTTTGTTATATGATAATACTTCCGAAGTCTTCCGCCGTGCTCAGACGTATGCACAGTGAGCAGTCCCGATAGCTCAAGCCGCTTGAGTATAGTGTATAAAGTAGATTCCGACAGCTCAACGTACGGTTTTAAATCCTTTATGATCTTGTAACCGTAAGAATCTTGGCTTTTGATAGTGGAAAGCACGCATATATCTAAAAGTCCGCGTTTTAACTGAATATCCATACAATACCTCTCCTTACGTAATACATCATATCACGAAGTATTGCTCTTGTCAATAGGAGAAATAAAAAAAGAGATAATTTTTTTGTCTTCGACGTTTTGTCATATAATATATTATATCAATCTATATCGGGAGGTAGAAGAGAATGACGTACAAGGAATGGCTCTCGGAGTGGTTGGAGCTATATATTAAGCCGCTCAAGCAGCGCACGTATGAGCGTTACAAGAATATTTGCAACCTACACATTATAGGTGGACTTGGAAATTACGAGCTTGATGAGCTGACGCCAATTGTTCTGCAAAGGCACGTTAATGAAATCAAGGCAAATGGGAACAGAAAAAACGGAGGTGAGCTTTCCGCAAACTCGGTAAACGGTATTATAACGGTTATACAAAGCTCCCTTAAACGTGCCAACGAGCTTGGTGTCGCAAAAAACTATCACGCAGGGACGGTACAACGCCCGAGGGTAGCGGAAGCTGATGTGAAATGCTTCACTGCCGGTGAGCAAAGGTTAATCGAAAAAGCTGTACTTTCAGCGCCGAAGCGTAAATGGCTCGGGGTTATAATTGCTCTTTATACGGGG
>JAFQPR010000101.1 GCA_017411605.1 Clostridia bacterium
TGAATTTTTTCATAATCGAGCTGAAATTTTTGAGAAATATATGATATTTAAGAAAATTTTGGTGATGAGTATGGAGAAATTCATCTTTTAAAACCTTATTTGTTAGGCTCTCTTACGGCTGTTGCCTCTCGGTCGAAGAACGAAGATTTTCGCTCCAAATTCACCTATCCCCTTAACGCGCGAAAGGCTAGCTCAAGTTTTTGAACTTGAGCTAGCCTCTTTTAGTTTAAATTGTCGCTTTAAACTTCCCATTCACCGAATGGGTCATCCTCGATTGGAGCATCGACTCCGGGAGAAGTTCTTATTACGTCGGACTCGTCAAGCTCTACGAGCTCAAGATTAGGTAAAGTATATTTCTTTTTGTTTTCAAAATTCATAACCTTACCTCCTTAAGACGCTGTTACCTCTGCCTTGTAAGCCGCCGCGGACTCGGAATACCTCCAAAGTCTTTCAACGAGGGATACAAGCGCGTCGTCGTTCTGCATCTTCGCAAACTCGTAATAGCTCTTTATATTGAACTGTCCCGATATCTCGGTTCCCTCGATGGAGTAACCGATATTCTCGCATATACCGTATGCGTAGGTCGTTACCTTGATATAGACCGTTCCGTCATCTTTGGTAAGAACCTCTTTTGCAAGAACGTTACCTCTCAAGGTGAATACGTAGGCATCCGTGTCATAAACAAGATTGCCGTTTTCATCGGTTTCGGGATAGAAGAGGAACGAAGGCGTGCCTCCGAGATCAAACGTTGCAAAGTCAAATCCGCTGCCCGTTTCTACCTTTTCTATATCGGTAGGAAGCGAAGTTGCGTCGTAATTTTCTCCGATTATCTCATCAATTTCGCTCTTTACATCAGCGGCAGTCGGACGCTCGAAGTAAATATAAGCGCTTCTTACGTAAGAGAGGATATCACGCACAAGAGTCTTTTCAACGTCTGTGCTATCGCTGTCATCAAGAACGAGCTTCGCGTATTTAACGATACTTACCGTCCAGTTTCCGTATACGGTTTTTCCGCCCGTCGCAACTCCAATTCTGAAAGTAAAGCTTTCAGCGGCAGCGCTTGCAGCCTGCGACTTGTGGAGCGTGTAGAACTTTTCTCCGTCTATCTCGGTTATTTCAAGCGCGGAGATATCAACGGACTCACCGTCAAGCTCAATGCTTTCGATACCCGAAACGTAAGGAATATAAATATTGAAAATGAAATCGGAATAAAGAGTAACGCTTATCTTTGGAGTGATACCCGAAAGCTCGGAGGATGAAAGCTTATAGATTCCGTATTCTCCTTCAGCGCCGACACGAACGTACGAAAGCTTGCCTTCAGCAGTATTTATCTGCTCTGTGGGAGCAGCGGAGCTGTTCTTGAGATAAAGCTTCGTATAATCTCCCGCGCCGTCCTTTACGAAGGTGAGCGAGCTATAGGATTCTGCAACCTTGCCGATAGTTATACCGTCAAATCCGTCTGCAATTATCTTTCCTCCGGTAACGGTTGCGTCAACTCTGATCTTACCGGAAGCATCATCGAGGTCGAAGAGTGTACCTGACGTAAGACCCGTGATATCTACCGTGCAATTTATGAGATTGAGTTTTCCGTAGGTCAGAGGATCAGGCAGATCCTTCGATGCCGTTGCGATAAGTATCTCAGGTGAGCTTCCCTCTTTCACTCCGAAGGTCACGTTTTCAAAATCAATATAGAACGTGTATCCACCGGTATAAGAATTCGATGAGCCTGCCCACGAGGAGAATCTCACGATAGGACCGGAAGAAGTAAGTATAGTACCGTTGATAACCTTGACAGTCGTGTCATAGTTAGTCTTCTTCTGAGCGTAAAGCATTTCGGACATTTCCGATGTGAACGTAAATCCGCCAAGGTCTATGGTTACGCTATTCGTCTGACTGAGATTTGCATAACGCTTATCGGATTTATAAGTATAATCGCGTCTGAGAAGCACCACCGAGCCCGCGCTCTTCGAGCTATGGAGCGCGCTTTCGCTGGCATCCTTGCCAAACAGCGCGGTTGCAACCACGAACTTTCCGTTTCTGAATACCGCAAACGGATAATCCGTAACGGAAGCGAACCTTGCGGGAATGTTTCCGTACTTAGTTGCTATCGAAGCCTGAAGCGTGTATACATCCTTACCGTTTAACTTAGTCGAGTAAGTCAGCGTCATTTCTCCTGCTTCTGTATTGAATAAATACGTATAAGCGGGAGCTGCAGCTCCGCTCGTAAGATGAGTCTCGAAATACTTTCCGTCGCTTCCCTTTCCAAAGGATAGAGAAGATCCGTTGGCAGCACCAAAATTGTAAAGCTTAATATTAGTCATAGCGTTCGCAAGAAGCTTACCGCCGTTAACAGTAACAGTTCCCGTAATATAATGATTAGCCGCGAACGATGCGTTGATCACAGTAGTTTCAACAGAAGGAGCAACGCTTTCGAAATCAAATATACAATCGTTGAATGTAATGCTGATCGGAACCGTACCGCTTGTTGTTACGGCATCTTTAAGCGTTATAACGGGGGTTGCGCTTGTAGCGCCCTTCATAAGACCGAAGATAACGTTTTCAAACGTCCATGAAACAGGTTTGTTCGCTATTGCGTTTGATCCGAGCGTATCATTACAAACAAGCTGAAGAACCGAGCTTGAATGATTTATGAATGCTCCGTTTTTAACTATAAAGCTTGTGGGGAATACATAGTTTCCGTCATCCGATCCGCTCCAACCCTTAGCCGTAGAATCAAAGACGGGTTTAGTTCTAGAGCTGTTCGAATAGATAGTGTATCCGCCAAGATCTATTATTATAGTTCCTTGCGTATGTGAAAGGTTATTGTGATATTCGTCGGAGGTCATCGTATAGTCGCGTCTCAAAAGAATTATTGCGGTATTGACACCCGAGCTTCCCTCGTCAGCAACATACTCACCCTTAGCGGGATCCCACTTGTTATAGTCACGGAGAACTCCGTAGATTGCCTTGCCCATCGCGCCGGTCTGATTGCCCAAAAGGTTTTTAAAAGCATCGTAGAAGTTTCCGTTCTGATCGAATACTACGAACGGGTAGTCCTCTATAGATGCGTATTTCGAAGGAATCGTACCGTAATCCGTCTTAAGCGCGGAAAGAGTATAAAGCGTTTCGGTGTCGCCCGTTTCTGCCTTTGCGTAGCTCATAGCACCGCTGTCCGTCGCGATATCTCCCGTGGGAGCCGCTCCGCCGTTGGTGATATAAAGCTCAGTATAATTACCATCTGCATCTTTTACGAACTTGACGCTCGAGCCATACTTGCTCTCAAGCACGTAAAGCTGAGCAAGAGTGAGCTTCGGTGCTTTTATCTCACCGCCCTTGACGGTTATTGTAGTCTTGAGCCATACCTTTTCACCGCCCGCCGCATTGAAGAGCGTAGCTCCGCCAGAGGGCGCGTTGGTCTTAAGGTCAAAGGTACAGTTATTATAATTAAGGTTAAGAGTCGAAGCGATAGTTGACGAATATCCGCTTCCCGTGCTTTCATCCGAATACTGAATAAGGAGATTAGATGATGTCGCACCGGAAACAAATCCGAAGTTAATGTCGTCAAAGTTTATTGTGAAGGGTCTGTATTTCATATCAACGGTCGCCCATACGTTTGCCTTTATTGCAGCCGCATTATATACGTTGATATCACCGTTTTTAATATTTATGACAGAAGGATAAACCTTACCGCCCCAGCCTTTGACAGTCACTTGCCAGAACACACCGCCAGCGCCTGTTCCCTGCTCAAGCTTATGGTCAAACATATCGAAGGTGATAGTGCCTTTTATCTGACCCCAGTTATCATAATAATCACCGCTTACGGTCGTGTAATCTCTTCTCTGGATAATAACAGAGGAAATAACAGTTCCGGTAAATTCACCTGTGGTCTGATCCCATACATTACTACCCTGTCTTACTTTAGCCGCATCAAATGCAGCCTTCATCGTAGAATATGCGCCGATAAATGCTTTCGTGTCAGCATCAAATACTACGAAGGGATAAGCGTCAACGTCTTTATTAGCTTCCGGTATAGTTCCGTACTTGGTTACCAGAGGATTTGTAACAAGCGTGTAACGGTTATAAGACGTATCGCCGATGCTCTCGGTTCCGTTTGCAAAGAATCCGAGGATCTCCCCGTCATCGGAATTCCATTTTCCGATAGCGCACGTTTTAGTGCTGCTCTCGGGAATATAGTAAGATGTATACTTTCCATCCTCTCCTTTGCCAAACACTAAGGTCGAGCCGTGCGTTGTGCTTCCATCCGAATGGATTTCCGCAAGGGTGATGCTGGAAACTCCATCGGTAATTACCTTACCGCCGTTTACAACGTAGTTAACCTTAACGTATTCACTTGCAGAATGGTTAAGCTTAAAAACAGTACAGCCGTGGCTTGCTTTTTTCGTTGTCGTATCTATAACACAATCATTGAACGTTAAATTGAAGGGAGCCGCAACGCTACTTTTTGCTGTCTTTCTGTGCAGGATAAGTCCTGCTCCGCCGGGATTGTCAACAAAGCCAATAGTAACCTTGTCAAAGATAAAGTTGAAGTCCTTGTTTGCTATTGTTCCGCCACCCATGGAGTCCCACGTGCTTGCCTGAACAACACCCCAGTTATACGTTCTGATAGCACCGTTGGTCACTCTTATCGTAGTGGGGAATATTGATTCTCCTTCCGCCGCGCTGAGTCCCTTTGAGTCTGCGGGGAAGATTCCCTTACCGCTTACCGCGGATGAATTAGCTAAAGTAAAGCCACCGAGGTCTATGTTAATAGCGCCTTGGATATGCGCAAGGTTATCGAAGTATTTATCCTTTGAAGCATCAAAGGTGTAATCTCTTCTCATAACTATGAAGGCTTCCTTGGGATTTATTCCGTAGGAGCTTCCGTCCCATGCGTTTACTACGTAGTTTCTCGCTGCGCCAAGTACACTGCCCGAGCCGTTATCTCCGAGCCAGCGATCGTAAGCGCCCTTGAAATTGCCGTTTTCATCAAACATTACGAAGGGATAATTCTCCACGCTCTTATATTCCTCGGGGATAAGTCCGTATTTGGTAGAGAGAGCGCTTTCCTGAACGGTATATGTGGCAATATTATTTTCTGTAGCGGATAGCTTGTATGTAGCTATTGAGCTTTGTGTGGTTACCGCTATCTCGGGAACCTTTGTTCCCTCTCCTGTGGTAAGAGTTGTATACTCACCACCAGTGTCCTTTATGAATTCACTCTTCTTGAAGCTATCAACAAAGGTGAGATTAGCGAAATTGTCAACGTATATGCTTCCGCCGCAAATCTCATAGCTTACCGAAAGAGCCGAAGATCCGTTAGAGAAGAGCTTAACGGGAGTCATGCTGTTTATGCTTCTGGTAAAATCAATACTTGCGCCGTCAAGCTTAACGTTTACGTTTATACCTGCTCCGGAGGTTACGTCTTTTTCGGTAATAAATTCTGTAAGCGTTGAGCCTACGCCATTCAGAATGCCGGTTCCGCTGATATTTACGTCAAACGTCTTGCCGTCACCCGCAACCGTTGTGCCCTCGTAGCCGATAAGCGGCGCATACGAAAGATAAATTTCTCCGCCCGTGATGTTTATCGTAGTCTTAGGCTTCGTGACGGACGTAGCCGCCGCGTGTATTATCGGTTTTACTGAATTGCTGTAAAGCTTGTATCCGTTAAGATCAAGTGTGATTTTTTCAAGCGCTCCCCATCCGGTAAAGTCATCAAAATTGGTGAAGGTATAATTCTTGTTCATTACAACCGTGTCACCGCTCTTGGCTGCGGAAAGAGCCGCCTTGAAGCTATCGTATTCAACAGAGCCGATAGTAAATGCTCTAACTGTGCCGTCTTTCTTGTAAGCCTCTCCTCTGTGACCGAGAGCAAGAGATGCCGCATCGGAGGCGAGCTCGATATCCGTAACGGTCTCGGTAATCGTTATGTCTTTTACGTATATAGGTGATTCGTCTTCTCCGGTAGCACCGAGAGATACGGTGAGAGTTTTTGGATTGAGACCGAAATCGCCATATTTAGGCTCATATACGGTGTAGTCAAAGGAAATATCCTGCCACTTATCCGCATCTGTCCTGAATATGTAATTTACCGAATCTTTATCGTGAACAAGCGTGCCGGAAACTCTGTTGAGAGAAACCTGCATATATCTGCTATCCGTGTCGTAAACGCTCATTGTTACTCGATATCTTCTGCCAAGATCGCCCTTGGTAAGAATCGAACCGAACAGCTGGTTTACAGTCATTGCAGTGGTGAGGTTTACGTAATAAGGTCTCTCGGTGGGGTACTGAAGATTTCCGTTTGCTCTGATATTTGCAGTAACGTAAACCTTAGCCGCACCCGTTCCGTCGGGAGCCTCGGAGCTGCTTCCTCTTACGAAAGCGCCGAAGGAAATGCCCGATACGGAGGACTCAAAGGATATAACGTTTTCCGTTTCGCCCGCATTCTTCTTAGCAGCCAGGAGGAATGTAAGAGAGCTTCCCGACTCTGCTTCGTAAACGTATTTTGAAACGTCTATTTCATAGTATCCGGAGCCGGAAAGGTTGACGGAACCAACGAACGAGCCTTTGACTGAAGAATCCGGAGCTTCGGGATTAAAGTTGCTTACTGTGTAAAGCTCAGCTATATTTGCCGCATCGTTCGCTACGTGGAATCTTATCTTGGCGTCAGCCGAAGTTGTTTCGGGAACAGTAAGAGTGAAATAGTTACCCGCAGTTCCCTTTGTTACGGTTACATCGAATACGTCCTCATCCTCGGTGAAGAAGGTGGTAGTATACGCAGTTCCCATTGCCGTACCGTTCTCTCCCACCATATTTGCGGGAACCGTGAGAACGTACTCTGCTCCGGGAAGAAGCGCGTCAGCTCGGAAGGTCCACTCGGTTTTACCTCTTGCACTCGTCCATTCTCCGCCTGCAGTGTGAGAGCCGGATACGAGAGTTATCTTTTTAACTTCACTTTCCGATACAGCGCCCGTAAACTTAATCGTGATTGACGGTGTAGTATCTATTCTTCCGGTATCGCCTGCGGGATCAGTATATATAACCTTAACTGCCGAATTTTTTAAATAATAGTTTGCAAAATCGAACATAGCGTTGTACACATTGAACCCGTGATAGTAATCGGAGCCATATGCAAAGGTATGTCCGTGGTCGACTATAACGTATATAGAAGGAATGTCAAGATTTTTCGATATTTCAGCAAACGGGTTATTTGTCGTATTGAAGTCATCCTGCATCTGAAGCGCGGCAAACAAGGGAGAATGCCCCGCACTTACGTCCTCGTGCTGTGAGCCGCAGGATGCGTACGTCCAGCTTACGTATGAGAGAATCTCGCGCTCAATACCGTCCTTATCCTTGTACGTAAGCCATGGCTGAAGCTCACCGCCGTCGATTGTAACACCGTTTTTAGTATAAGCCTCGGTGAGCATATTCTGATAGCGGGTTTCGCCTCTGGTATTTTCATATGTTCTCTTTGAGGTATATGCGTTTATTCTGGCATCCATCGCCTGTGCCAGCGTCTTACCGTCGGGCACTTTCGTATATTCCTTGAGTTCGGCTTCGCCAAGGAATGCAAACCATCCACCCTTGGAGTTACCGTACGCACCGATAGAATCAACGTCAAAGCTGTAAACGTCGGGCTGAGTCAATGTAAGATAACGAACGTATCTTATTGCAGCCGTGTTTATTCTCTTATCGTCGTAAAGCTGAAGACCGTAGTTCATATGGTCACCGGTCATAGCTCCCATTGCTACTCTTCCGTCGTAATAACCGAAGTAATCGGACTGCGCCATAGGCTGATAGAGATAATCATATATCACACCCGCATATCCGTTGAAGAGGAAGCCCGAGAACTGAGGTCTGTCTGCCGTATTAAGTCCGTTGGAGAGATACTCCGAGGAGTTAGCAAGAGCTATTACGGGTACTGCCTCAAGCGGATCATTATCACTTGTGGTAGGATAAACCACGTGCATATAAAGATTGAGATCTATCGGCGTGCCGTCCTTGCCGGTACAGTCGGTAATATCGCAAGCACAGGTATACTGCACCTTTATATAGTCAGCATTCTCGGCAGTTGCGTCAACCGCATTCGTTCCCTTTGCATCGCTATACCATACGGGGTCGGAATTGTCAATTCCCTTTTGCGTAGCCTTCTGCGCGCCATTGACATCTCTCCAATAAATGACAGTGTTACGGAACCAACTGCGAAGGTCGGTATTCCAGTTTTCAACTATCTTTTCAAGGTCGCCGTCAGCGCCGTGCTTATCGACCTCCCAGAAAACGTTGTCAAGCGATACGTCATATCCTGCGGGGAGCAGTATCGTATCGTAATACGTGCCCGCCTTAAGATAGTCACTCGTAGGAAGTCTCTTGCCTGATTTGAAGCTTTGGCGAAGACTCTGAGTTGACCAATCGAGGTCGGGAGTTGCCGCCTTGGAACTGTTCAGATAGTCAAGCACCTGAACGATGTATCCTCGGTCAAGCATCGACGTTATTATTTCAACGTCGGTCTTTTTACCTATTCTTTCTACGTTTGAGTTAACAACGTAAATAATAAGCGGAGTTCCGTTGTATCCGGGCTCAGATGCGCCCTTTGAGATATCATAGAACGTAGATATCTCGACGGGAATTCCTATGTATCCGTCGTTCTCAACCGAAACGGTATCCCCGATCTTATATGCGGAGAGATTCGCTTCGATATCGATCATTGCATCGGTAGGTCCGTCACCCGAGCTAGCGCACGCGTAAATAATAAGCGCAGTCGAAATAAGGGCAACGGTTAAAGCCAACACAACCAGCATGATCGTCTTTTTTCTTTTATTCATAGCAGTTATCCTTTCTCAGTAAATTTTATTATCTACCGATTGCAGTTTATCACTTTTAGTAACAAGACGTATGACAAAAATGTATTTCAAACTGACAATACTTGATATATCGGTATTATTAAAATAAATGATTACAAAAAAATAAAATATTTTTGTGCAACAATAACCAAATTTTTGAGAGTTAATTGACTTATGATTCATTTTTTGCTATACTTAAAAGCGGACAAAACAAGATATTTTACGCAATTACTGTGATTTTTTTAAAAGGAAGGAGAATTTGTCTGTGATCGTAGTACAAGGCTCTAACTTCGGTTTTGGAAACGCTATAAAATGCTCGGAAAAAATCGGCAAATATTCACTTGGAAGTCATATTCATCAATTCTCCGAGATAGTATTTGTTAAAGAAGGCAGCATAGTGATAACCGTTGACGGAAAGTCGGAGGTCGCAAAAAAGAACGATATCGCCGTCATATCCCCCTTTCAGGTACATAGCTTTGATACCGAGGATTTTTGCGATATTAATCTATGCCTTTTTTCGAACGATATATTACCGGAATTCATTATTCCCGATAAGATATACGCCTGCGGAAAGCGCGCGGTATTTACTCCGACGTATGAGCTTCTCGTATATGTAAAGAATAAAATTCCCGACACGGGAGAGGAGATCGTGCGCCTGAATGATATTTCTCCGCATATCTTTCTCGGCTTAAAATCCGCTCTTTTCGCAATATACGAGGAATACACAAGATGCGTACCGACAGAAAAGCTTGACAGCCGCGGAAAGATACTTCCGAGAGTTCTCGTATGGATGAAGGAGCACTTCACCGAAAACGTCACCATGGCAGACGCCGCGCGCGATCTCGGATATACGGTAGGTTATATATCTCATTCTCTTGAAAGTATTGATAATATGAACTTCAGAGGACTCCTGAACTCATTCAGAGTCGAACACGCCTGCGGTCTTCTTATGAAATCCGATGCAAAGATAATCGATATTGCGCTTGAATGCGGATTCTCTTGCGAAAGGAGCTTTCACCGCGCGTTTCTTAAGATAGTAGGCATGACTCCGGGTGAATACCGCAAGCGGGGACCGAGCATTTCCTATTTAACTTCGCCGAACCACAAAAGAACAGACGAATAAAACAATCAACAAAAAGTGAGGACATATTATGGAGAAAAAGCAAATACTGCATGAAAGCTATGAATTCAAGATACCGCACGATGACATTGAGGGAATAGCAAAAGCCTCGGTATCTTCTATCAAAAAGCTTCTGATACTGCTGCTAGCGGTAGCAGCCCTTATAGTTGCCATAGGAATTATCGGCGAGGTCTATACCGTTATGTGGTGCGGGCTTACCGTAGTTGCTTGCATTGCGCTCTTTTTTGTATCAGCGATAAGAAGCAGCGGAAAAAGCATCAGGCAGCAAAAGGATTTCCCAAATGACAGATATTATAAGCTCTGTTTCTATGATGACTTTCTCGTTCTTGAGGTAGCGGACAACGGCGGCATTTCCCTTCTCTCCACTACACCGCTTTCCTCTGTTTCAATCATAGGCGAAAACGATAAATACATAATAATAACAACCGGCATTTACTCCGTTCCTGTTCCCAAAGGCATTCTACCGCCGACTTCTTTTATATTCTTATTATACAATATGAAAGGCAAAAAGCAAAAGCCAAGCCCCAATGCGCCAAAGTATTTCACAGCGCCTATAGAGGACCTTGGATTTTTAGCAGATAGATCTGTGCAAAAGCTTGACACGGATGAGGGTATAGAGGAGGAAATCTCGCGCACTGACCCACTCTTATCAAACGACGGCGAGTCTGTCTTTGCATTTGACGGAGATTCATTCTCAATTCCGACAATAGATTCCGATAATTCGATCTTCAGTACCGATACGTGCGAAGAAAACGCACAAAAAATCGATAAGTATGAAGAGACTCCAAGAAAAGACAGCGACGAATTTGACGAAATCGATATAAACGACGTAAAGGACGCCTCCTCCTTTGAGGCGGGAAGCTTCGATGCATACAGCTCTGCAAGCGTCCCCGAAACCGCATCTCCCTATCTATACGAATCGGTAGTGGAAAACGGTAAAAAACGTACGCTAAAAGCTCTGGGTATCATCACCTTTGCTCTTTCAATTCTTTCCATATTCTTGTCCCTTATCGCAACGGTAGTAACGGTTATTATTGGAACGTCAAATACAGTTCCCCTTCTTATCATTTCTATTCTTCCGATATCAAGCCTTGTTCTTGGAATTCTTCTTTATAAAAATAAGGAAAAATACCTCAAAAACTTCCTCGGCGGTATTCTTGCTATCCTTATTATGTTTTGCATTAGTGGCGCAGAGCCGATAATGACCGATGACGGAACTATGGAGCGCGACGGCGCGGCATTCTCCGCAGCTATGGAAACCAAGCTCGGAATAGATATTCCCGACCTTGAAGACGTATTCTTCTATACCGATGAGGAAAACGGCTCAAAGGAGCTCACATCAAATATCACGGCAGAAGAAGCGGCAAGCTTCATTGAATACGCGAAAGCAAATCAGGAAAAGTTCGTTATCGCATTCCCAAGCACTTACGTCGGTCTTTTGCCGGATTATGACAGAGATAACGATACCCGCATAGCACTGCTCTATAATGAAACGCAGAACAGCTTCAATTCGGAAGCTCTGCCAAAGGCCGACGGAACGTATCATATGGTCTATCTCTTCCTTTATGAATACGAGGACGGCTCCGCATTCTTCAAGGTTATAGAGTACGATATTGAATATGCAACATCGTTCCCAAATCCCTAACAATAAATAAAGAAAAAGCCAGCTATTGCGCATTTTGCAAACAATAGTTGGCTTTTTCTATATTTAATTACTTTGAAAGTATCTTTTCAACCTCAGCGAGAGCTTCAGAAATCTTATCGATATCCTTACCGCCGCTCATTGCGCTGTCGGGGCGTCCGCCGCCCTTACCGCCGCAGATAGCGGAGATCTGTTTGAGAATATTTCCTGCGTGAGCACCCGCCTTTACAGCTTCGCTTCCGGCAGCCGCAACGAAGTTGAGCTTACCGTCGGAAACAAGCGCGAACACGACAACCCCGTCGGCATACTTAGCCTTAACGGTATCGCAAAGGTTACGCGCCGCATCGGGACGAACGTCATCAAGCCTTGCTACGAGAAGCTTGAATGCTCCAACCTGCTTGACCGAATCAACAAGAGATGCAGTCTTCATCTCGGAGAGCTTCGAGTTTGCGCTGTCAAGCTCGCGCTTCATATCGCGGAGCTGCCCCTGAAGGGACGAAGCCTTCGTCGCTATCGCGTGAGTATTCTGCACCTTAAGCTCGCGAGCCGTGTCAAGAATAAGCGCATCTCTCTCGGCAAGAAGCTCAAGAACACCAAGACCCGTAGTACCCTCTATTCTGCGAACACCTGCCGCAACGCCCGTTTCGGAGATGATCTTGAACAAACCAATATTACCCGTGCTGGATACGTGAGTACCTCCGCAAAGCTCGGTAGATGACTCGCCAATCTTAACGACTCTTACCGTATCGCCGTACTTTTCTCCGAAGAGCGCCATAGCGCCCATCGTTCTCGCTGTTGCAATATCGGTAACGGTGGTGGAGCAATTCTCTGCCGCAAGTATATGAGCGTTAACAATAGCCTCAACCTGCGATATTTCCTCGTGAGTCATAGCAGAAAGATGAGTAAAGTCAAAGCGAACACGCTTATCGTCAACGTAAGAGCCGGCCTGCTCAACGTGAGTTCCGAGAACAGAACGAAGAGCTGCCTGAAGAAGGTGGCAAGAAGAGTGATTTCTTCTAATAGCATTACGGCGACCCGCATCGATCTTAAGCGCAAGAGTATCGCCAAGCTTGAGAATACCCGACTCAACCCTTACCTCGTGGAGATAAATGCCGTTTGTTTTCTTTGTATCAAGAACGGTAAGCGACACGCCGTCAGCCTCGATAACACCCGTATCTCCGACCTGACCGCCGCCCTCGCCGTAGAATACGGTGCGGTCAAACACAACTGTGCACTCTCCCTCGCTTACCTGCTCCTCCGCTTCGTCGCCGACGATTATGGAAAGCACCTTAGCCTCACACTCGTCAGCCTCATAACCGAGGAAGCTTGTCTCGGGCAGATTTTCAAGGAGAGACTTGGAGGAGTCCGACCAGCCAGAGATATTACCTCTTGCCTCTCTTGCTCTTGTTTTCTGCTCCTGCATAAGAGTGGTGAACTCTTCTTCATTTATAGTAAGTCCGCTCTCCTCTGCGATCTCACGAGTGAGGTCGATTGGAAATCCGAACGTATCGTAAAGCTTAAATGCGTCAGCGCCCGAAATTGCGCTCTCGCCCGCAGCCTTGACCTTCTCAACGATACCGGAGAGAATAGCGAGACCGGAGTCAACCGTAACGTTGAAGCGGTCCTCTTCAAGAGAGATGACCTTGATTATATATTCGCTCTTCTCAACGAGCTCGGGATATGCGCTCTCGTTCTGAGAGATAACAACGCGGCAAAGCTCGGTCATAAACTTGCGGTTAATACCGAGAAGCTTACCGTGACGGCAAGCGCGTCTTAAAATTCTGCGAAGAACGTATCCGCGGCCCTCGTTCGAGGGGATAACGCCATCGCATATCATAAACGTCGCGCTTCTGATATGGTCGGTAACAACGCGGATGGAAATATCGTCATTCTTATCCTCGCCGTAGGTCTTGCCTGCGATGGTGCAAACGGTATTGAGGATATTTCTTACAGTGTCAACCTCAAAGAGGTTATCAACGCCCTGCATAACGCAAGCAAGACGTTCGAGACCCATACCCGTATCAATATTTTTCTGAGCGAGCTCGGTATAATTACCGTTTCCGTCGTTATTGAACTGAGAGAACACGTTGTTCCAGATCTCCATAAATCTGTCGCAATCGCAGCCGGGCTTACAGTCGGGAGAGCCGCAGCCGTACTTGATACCGCGGTCAAAGTATATCTCCGAGCAAGGACCGCAGGGACCCGAGCCGTGCTCCCAGAAGTTATCAGCCTTACCGAGCTTAACAATATGAGCCTCGGGAACACCGATAACGTCGCGCCAAAGGGCGTAAGCCTCATCGTCATGCTCGTAAACCGAAGGCCAGAGCAGGTCTGCGGGAATCTCAAGTGTTTCGGTAAGAAACTCCCAAGCCCACGGAATAGCCTCATTCTTGAAATAATCGCCGAACGAGAAGTTACCGAGCATCTCGAAATACGTACCGTGGCGCGCGGTATGTCCAACGCGCTCAAGATCGGGCGTTCTTATACATTTCTGGCAGGTGCAAACTCTGTTACGGGGAGGAATCTCCTCACCTGTAAAGAACTTTTTCATAGGCGCCATACCCGAATTTATAAGAAGAAGCGATTTATCGTTATTGGGAATAAGCGAGAAGCTGGGAAGTCTTAAATGTCCCTTACTCTCGAAGAAAGCGAGATATTTCTCGCGAAGGTCGTTAAGTGATGTCCACTTCATTCTGTTTGCCTCCTTAAAGGAAAAGTCGTTTTTTAACCCATACATTTTATCACAATTACAATTATATTGTCAAGACTTTTATAAAATATAATAATTACCGCGCTCGTAAATATTTTACTAATCTCGCTATTTGAGAAGAAAAAGTGCAAAAAATACTTCAAAAAACTTAAAAATCGCTCGCATTCCACGTTGCAATAAAGTCTTGCAAGGTAAAACGCGAGCGTTTTTAAATCTATTTAATTATTCCGCCTCAGCCGTAAAGCTCGGAACAAACGTTACAAACGGAACTACGTTGTCAGTAAGGTTTTCATCAACCGCCGTGCAATCGATAACTACCGTATCGCCCGCCTTGACCTCAATGCTGATCACGCCGTCAGCATCGGCATTATTCGTCGAATCGGCAGTCTGATTTCCGTTTTGAAGTCTTACAGAACTCTTTTCGCTCGTAATCTTAATTGAGAAGATACCGTCCGCAGTAGCAACGTAATTGAAGTAAACTGTCTCGAAGGTGTAGCTCTCCGTGGAAACACTCTCGCCAAGCGCAGTGATTGCAACAGGATTGCTCTGCGTGCCGGGCTTGCTGTTTACGGTAGCAGAAACGCTTACCTTTGCGGTATTTTTGTTTTCGATAGCTACGATGGCGCTCGAGTTGGTATCCTCACCGACAAGCTCAAAGGTTATAACGCCCTCTGCATCGGGGCTCTTTTTATCACCGTTATAAGTAACCTCAATTCCCTCACCGTCAATTACTATGTAAAGGTTCACGGTGTGATATATTACAAAATGCTCAGTCTTACCCGCATCTATCTCAAGCGTGTTCTCTCCTGCAGCAAGAGAATACGGTCTTTCGACAGTACCGTTAGGCGTGTTATTTATGAGTTTAAGATCAATAGCCGTCGTTCCTTCCGCAACGATAACGGAATAAGTATCTATTAGGAAGTAACCGACCGTTTCCACGTCGTAATCATAGTCAACGTCGTAGTTTCCGTACTTAAGCTCGGCGGTAATCTTTCCGTCGCTTCCGCTCGCCGCTGTTGTTACAACGTTCTTGGCGTCGGTCTTTGAGGTAAAGGTAACCTTTACGCCCGAAATCAGCGCGCCGTCCTGATCCATAACGGTGAACGTCACGTTTGCCTTATTCTCGGGCATTGCAGCTTCACAAAGATCGCAAACGCCGTCCTCATCGGTATCGTAATGTCTGTCTTTGCAAGCATCGTCGTTGGCGTTCTCGCCACCGTTTTCGGTGTCGTTTCCCTTGTTCTTATCTCCGCAAGCAGTCATGGCGAATACCACAGATGCCGCAAGCGCAAGACACAAAATCAGCAGTAAAATTTTCTTCATCTTGTTTTCCTCTTCGTATTTTCTTTTGTTCAAATTCTCAATCAAAGTGTCAAACGGAGCATATACTCCTCACATTAACGTTTATATTCTATCACAAAGCGCGAAGTTTTGCAATAGCATAAAACTCAAAATAAAATTATTTCTTCGACTATCGTTTTCACGCGTGTTTCACCGCACCAAAGAATCGAGCTCATACAAACAAAAAAAGCAACGCGCAGCGGTCAAATCACAGCGCACCAGCAATCGCCAAAACAAAGCGCCAAGCAAAAAACAACCTATAATGTAAACTTTAATTATCAAATGCGCGGTATTTTTGGTTTTTATATGTTTCAATATCAAAAACTCAAACTACAAAAAACAAAAAAATAAGAGGCGTAACATTTCGCCATCTCAAAAAAGCATATCAATCGGCAAATAAGAAGAACCGCCATTTTGCCGACGCTCGTTCGCAACGCACCCCGTCAAAATCTCGCACGGTACGGCACATCCCGCAAAAATAAGATCAAAAGAAGAAGCTAAATGTACCCTTATCGCAAACGCAAACGAATTTACCCAAAACAATAGTTTAAAATAAATTAAATTTCATTTTAATATTGACAAGTTCAAAAAAATATGATATTATATACGAGCGACATTGAAACATTTTTAATTGCAAACGCACCTACGAAGCAAATCTCCGCGCATATTTAAAAACTTCCAAAATCACAATTTAATAGTAAATTACAATCCAAAAAGGCTGTAACGATTATCTCGTTAAGCACGAGAATACCGCCACTCGTCACTGGTGAGCAAGCTCCCCGATGACTTCGTGGGGTATGCGAAGCGGATTCTGAAAAATGAATTTTTCAGAGCCGTGTAGATATTCTCTGCATATAACCGCAGCCCTATGGGTTGCAGTTATATGCAGGAATATCGAAGCGGTCACAACGAGGCGGTCTTGAAA
>JAFQPR010000102.1 GCA_017411605.1 Clostridia bacterium
CGAAGCCGTACAAAGGTACGGCGAGAGTTGAGCGAACGGCGGTAGAATAAAAAACATTAATAAAAACGAGGAAAACCATAGGTTTTCGACCTTGATTTCCTCAAATTTGTGCTTACTATTAAAGGGGTACTGTGTTTATTCCACAATACCCCTGTTTTTTATTCGGTTATGCCTAAATGCGACAGCCCCCATTTTTTATTTAGCGGTTATTCACGTATTTTGAGGACCGCAGTCATCTTTTATTTAGGTGTATAACCTGTGATATAAGTACTGAGCGACTGAGTATTAGTTATGTACTCGTTGATATCACCTCTGAAATAATCAAATTTAACGAGATACTCTTTATACTCTGCAACAGCGTCATCACCGCCGTCAACGATACTGATCTGACCGGTAGGCTCATATGTTTTAATGATGCTCGCAACATGAACCATTGCGCGGTAGAATTCTCTGAATCTTACGCTGAACGCTCTTTCGTTATCAATGTATCCTCTTGCCTCTTCGGTATACATTACGATCTCGGTAACGTCGGGCGTTTCGAGGTAATCATCACTCGATTCTGTTGCCTCAAACGCTTCCTTAACCATAGATTCATTCCAAAGATTAAGCTCGGTATATTCATACTCAACAGGCTTAGCGGAAGTGAGAGTTGCAATAGTTTCGATTACGACAGCGCACTGGAACGAGGTCTGCTCGCCCTGCTTGATAACAAGTCTTGTAAGATGCGATCTGTCGTTTTCGGGAGCATATCCAAGAAGAGTTGAGTGGGAATCCTTATGCGTTGTCGAAAGAATATTCTGCTTCGTGCTCACCTTTTCGAAACGAAGGCCGTGAGCATCACCGGGTTCGAGAAGTGTAACTCTAAGATAAGAATCCATGCCATTTATCTTTTGAGTAAGATAAGCAGTTCTTCCATCCTCGGAAAGAACGATAGACTCTGCAGCACTGTGAACTACCCAAGTACATGCCTGTGCGCCGTTAAATCTAATGTCATCCTGAAGAACAACTGTTGAACGGTTGTTTGTAAAGAGAATTCCACGGTATGCATTACTTACCTTACCGGTGTAAACATCGGTGTTATCAAGAACAGCATACAAACCATACTCATCTGTGTAATACTTTGAGAATACACCGCCCGCGGCAAGCGTCTGTCCATAGGGGAACGTTGCCGAAAGAGATGCGGTAGTAATAAGAACTACGTTGTTACCTTCACCTGTAATTCTGTAGTAATTGTATCTATGATCATCGTTAAGATACTCATAGAGAAGCTTGTTATCAGAACCGAGATCGCCAAACCAAGTAAATCCACCACTTGCGTAAATGAAGTTACCTGAGTCAATCTGTCCGCTGGGAGCATCGTTAGGACCGCCCATCATACCAACCAACACAGCTTTATCCGAAAAGTCGGAACGGCTTATAAAGCCTTCGCAAGACTCGAGGAAGTAATCGCGTGAAATATTAGCGCTTGCTACGTCAACGTCAGCATACTTTGCGTCATATGCAAGAACATCCCAGATAGATGCCTTTTTAGTTGCAAGCTGATCGTGGCGGATAGCACCGATAACATCATCTCCGAGGATCTCTGCAGCATAGAAGAACATATCGGTATTAAGAACACCGTTTGCGGCTTCGTGATAGTTCCAATATTCATATCCTGTAGAATTTGTTTCTGTGGGAGCAACCTTATACTCTACCTGATATGCATAGTAGAATGTGTTATCAAGACCCCAAATGTTAGCAAGACCGAGACTGCTACCCGTTGTATTCTCAAGAGCCCATATCATTCTCATAAGAGCACCCGTCGAATAGCTCCAATATTCAGCAGACTGAATATATGAACCGTCGGGAGCATAAGCATCAAGACCTATTTCTGTAAGAGTCTTAATATTGCTGTTCAAAATGGTTTTAATATGAGTCATAGCATCCGTATCGGGCTCGCCTGCGGGAGAGCTTACAAACTCGGAGCCGAGAATTGCAAGAGAAGCGATTATCATACCTGAAGTACCTACAACGTTCCAGTTGTCTGTTCTTTCGGTGTAGATAGCAAATACACCCTGGTTACTGTTAACTTCATCATTGATAGTTTCGCCGGTTGTGAAGATGTAACCGTTATAGATACCCTTCTGGTAAATGGCGGTTTCAATGGGAGTAATATCAAAATTGAGGGACTCGGATGTCCATACGTTGTAGAGCCAGTCATACGCAGTTGCATAAGCAGCGGTTGCGTCCGCACAGTTGAGGAAGTAAGCGGGAGCCCAGTGGGACCAATTGCCGAGATCTACTGCCATTTCATATGCGATGGACGCATACTTAAGATCACCCGTGATCTGATATGCAAGAGCAAGAAGTCTTATTTCTTCTGCGTAAACAACAAGCTCTTCGTTGCTACCGGTATAGAAGTTATAACCGTTGTTAGAAAGCTTTGCGGAAACACCAACATAGGGGTTAACAAGCTCTTCTTTAAGATACTTTTTCGTTTCTGCAATAACGTCATCGGTATTAGCGTATTTCGCGTATACCTCTGCCGCATCAGCAACAAGTGATGCAAGATATCCCTTAAGATCCGCATCATATCCTTCAGCGCCCTCGGTAAGCTTATATGCCGCATTCAAGGCATCGAATTCTTCCTGAGTTGCGAAGAGATACGGATGAGCAAAGTTATTTGTCTGAACTTTTGAGTCTTCATATATCTCATCACCGCTCTTATCCTCAAATATGAAGCTCTTCATTATATCGAGCATAAGCTCAAGGTCAGCGCTTCTGTTGAAAAGATTGCCTCCGGTAGAAACAACTATGATTCCCATTTCATCATAGGTCATAACATATCCCGGCACGAGCGTTTCAATATCGTTCTTGGAAACTACAACGAATTCTTCTTCTGTTTCTGCGTCCTTTAAGATTCTGGGTGCCGCACTGAGTTCAACAGTCTCGCCGTTTGCAGTTGCGGTGCTGCGTCCGATAGTAATGAACGTCGAGCCGCTCTCTGTAGAAATATCGAATGAAACACCGTCATCGTGCTGATACATAGGGTAACCTACCCAATTAAGTATAGCCTGAAGAGGAACGTAAACCTCGCCGTCGATCTTAACGGGAGCACCGTATGCATCGCCATCTTTTTCAAAGATCTTAGACTTTTCACCTCTTACAAGGTTATAGTTACTGCCAACCTTCATAACGATACCGCTATTGATATATTCCATAACAGTCATTCCGGAGTCGGCACTGATAATTGTTTCGGTCTTAGCTACGGTTTCATCAACCTTATCGCCGTATCCCGTAACCTTAACGCCGGGAACAGGAGAGCCGTTGTACGATCTTACGTTATCAATAAGATAGCTCTGACCTCTTACCGCAGAATTCTTAGGAGTACCTACGTACATAGAGAGGATTTTATCATACTTCTCTATATTTATATCATAATAATAAGTATTATTAAGATCGATATCCTTTGTTTTCTTGGGAGAAGCGACTGCATTTGCAGTATTAAACGTATCGGAGTATCCATAATAAACTCTGATAGTTAATACCTTAGTCATGTTAGCGGGTGAAATACCGCTAACAACTACCTCTTCATCCTCACCCGTAGCTTCGTTCTTCTGCGTTTCTGTTACAAGGCAGCAAAGAGGAGCGCTTTTATCTGTATTTTCATCAAGGTCGTAAACCTTACCGCATTCGGTACACTTTCTCTGACCCGCAGTTACTACGTAAGCCAGATGCAACCACTCGTCGGCAAGAGATCCTACGTCAAAAGAAACAATAGTATTTGTTGCAACAGGACCTGCTGCGGGAAGAACAAGATGATTGTCTACGATGCCCGCAAGAGGAATATCGGTCTTGGAAGCAATATTACTATAAATGATAGGATATAAATTTGAATCCTTAGCACCGTTGGTGAATTTACAAATATCATCTGTTTTAAGATCCAACTCAAATACCGTGTTACCGTAATCGAGTGAATGTTTTCCATTGTATTTGAGATTTATATAGCCTGCGGCGCCACTAACAGATTCCACACGGCAGAAGTAGTTATAATCAAAATCTTCCGTTTCTTCATATTCAATAGTGAACTTGTTATCGGCTATATTAGATGTAAATCCGTTCAGATAGTTCCATCCTTCGTCATACGTTCTGTTGACAAGGAGGGTGATGTCATCCTCGGTAACGCTCTCCGAATCGTCCTGCGCATCTGTGCTCGCAAAAGCAAACACAGAGAAGCAAGAAACGAGAAAAGCGAGAATGAGGAGAGAGGAAATCAGTTTGATCGATTTTTTCTTCATTCCATTACTCCTTTATCATATTAATAATGTTTTTAACGAATGCAACGATACTGTCAAAATCCCAGTTTCCGCGAACAGCAAACGATACGTTTCCTGCTTCATCAACCTGATTGTTAAGGACGTTTATTTCGTTGGTGTATTCAGCATATTCAGCATCGTAAACAGCCTTTGCCTCAGCTGCGCCATCATAAGTGAGGTCGAGATTTCCAAGGCATGCATAGCATCCGGTAAGAGATCTGTAAAGCTCCGCTTTATCGGTAATATTCGCAAGAGGCGTATAACCCATATCACCGTTTACTATTGCAACGAACATACTCGAATCAGCTTCAATAGCCTTCATTGATGCAGCAAGAACATTGTACTGCTCAACGCACTCATTGATGCCGTCACCCGTAATGTTCATTGTATAATAATATGAAGTAGCTTCGTCAAACAGAGGCTTGAGATCTTCATAAGCGCTATACTGCGCAGCAAGCTGCATAACGTTGATGAACTTAGTTGTATTCTGTACAAGGAGGTTCTTATAGTCTCCAACGATGGTCTCAAGCTGAAGCTTATAGGCTTCATTTCTTGCCTTAATGCTCTTGATATCCTCGTTATCGGAGTCAATATCTATCGCGTTGAACTCAAAGAATCTGTCAACGTAAGTACAAATACCGGCTTTACCGATGTAATCATCTATGGGAAGCGCGTTGTAAGAATCAAGCTTCGCTGTAAGAAGCGCGATGTTCTCTTCCTGAAGAGCATTCCAGAAGTAGTTATGAGCAAGATCGAAAACAACCTTTGCATCCGCGAATCCGGTATGAGCAGCATCGTATTCGCCACTCGCAATGATCTGATAAGCTCTGTACCAAAGATCCTCTACCTCTTCACTATCGTTAGCCCACATACCGGTGGTTTTCTGTTTCATTATATTAACGATAGAAACAAAACGAACACTGTTGATCTCTCGCGTTTTATCAACCATTACTCCTGCAGCGGAATCATAAGATTCAACAGCAGCCTTAAGCGCATTATAGCTGCTAAGCGACGCCTCGATACCCTCGAAGTCTTCATAGTTTGTAATACTGTCACGGTAAGATGCAGCATTGTTGAAGTGTACCTGAAGTCTTGAGAGTGACGCGCCGTATGCAACGCTGTTATCGAATATAGTCATCAATCTTACAAATTCGTAAGCCGCAGAATCGCCTTCAAGTGTTGCCTTTATAGCTGCGATCTGCGCACGGCATGCGATAAATACAGGGTCGCCGGTATCAATAAGGCTACCTGCATCTGCAACGAACTTTTCTGCAAGAGATACTCTGAGTTTTCTTGTTTCAACGTTGTCGATAAGTCTGGGGATCTCTACGGCAAGATCAACGTATTCTTTATATAATTCAACGTTTCTCGCTTTAACCGAAAGTATCAAGGCATCGTATACGCCGTCTTTAGACTTATCCATTTCATCGTTATAGAACGACTTATATGTGCTTCTCGCAGCGTCAAGCTTTGCTTTATCTTCAGCACTGAGATTCTCTGCCTTTATTTCTTCACCGTTAGCATCCACACCGTAGTACGAGCCTGTATATACCTTCTGCATATTTGTATCGTTTTTAAGGAACAAATACGACTGATAACGGTCTGTAGCAACGCTTTCTTCATTTGCAAGAGCATCTGCTACGTAGAGATACTGATTATAGAGAGCAAGCTTTGTAAGATAAGTGGGATTATGAACTGTCGTTCCCTGATATCCGATGAAGTTATCAAGACCAACCTCACCTACCTGAGAAGAAGAACCGAGACGGAAGGTAAGAGGATAAATAGGAACCTTTATACCTCCGGCATCATTATTTACACCCTGAGTCTCTACTGTACCAACAAGACGTCTACCCGTAAGCTCCTCGCCGTCACCGCTCACAAACGTACTGTCATCCTTACCTACATAAATATGAGTAAGCATAGTCTGAGCATCGTACTGAACGGTCACGTGAAGCCACTGGTTAGCTCCGAACGTATGCTTCTTATCCGAATCGGGAATAGCAGCCTTGTTAGTTCCCGAAATAGAGAGTTCTACCGTTCTGTTAGCCTTATTTGTTACAAAACTGAACAATCCTACAGAGCCTTTATTCTGAGTAGCAGGGTCGTTCTGCATCTGAACCGCGAAGCTTCCCGTGACGCCGTCAAACTCACCCTGGAAGGTCTTATTTACCTTTATCGGCTGACCGCTTGCATCGAGCTGCTTCTTATAAACGGGAACGTACAGGAGGTACTTGGGAGTTTCACCCTCACCGGCGGGCGCCGCAACATTCGTGGCGTCGGCAAGAGTTGTATCGATTGTTTTTTTGCTGACCGTCCTGACGTATACCTTTTGCTTAACGCCATCTATTTCTTTCTCTATCACAGGGAAAGTAGGCAGATCGCAAACCATCTGATAGCTTCCGTCAGTATTCTTTATGTAAAGAGGACCGTCATAAAGAATAAGGGAATCTTCATCATAAAACGCCTGAGTACCCGTAAGCTCGGGAACAGCATCTACGATGTTTTCACCATCATATACTGCTTTATATACGATATTATCCTTTTCATCGAGCTTAGGTATGTAGACAGGCTCGAACACGGGCTTTCCGTCAGCATCCGTTTCCTGAACAAACGTGTACTTACCGTTTTCGTCAAGCTTATATTCTCCGTTATCCTCAAGAGCGTAAACGTAGAGATAATCCTTGCGGTTAACAGATACGTCAAACTGCTTTTTGTCCTTAACAACAACTACGTCGTTTATCGACTTGTTGAAGAACGCAATATCAAACTCGGCAACGTAACCGTTAGCGGGAGTTTCTTCGACGTTATCAAGGTCACCGACGGTAGGCTCTGCGTAACAGTGCTTATTATCACCGTTGTTGTTATAGTAATCAATTCCGAAGTAATGCATCGAAAATTCCTTAGTGTAGATATCGTTCGATGCGGGTCTGGAATTGCTCGTACCGTAAATTCCGCCGGTACCGCGGACAAGTTCAACCTTAACGTCATCTTCAAAACTGAAGTACGCGGTTACTTTCTTCGACGTATATTCATCGATTGACGTTCCTGCTCCCGAGGTAACCGTGCTTGCGGATACCACAGCTGAAAATACAGTTGCGACCAATACGATAATCGCCGAGAATAGAATCAAAAGCTTTTTGGTATTTTTCATAATTCCTCCTTAAAAATTCTCAAAAATCATTCGACTGCCCCAATTATAACATTATTTTTAAATGCTTTCAATTCTTTTTTTTTATTTTGGTTATTTTGACTATAAAATTCTACTTTTAGCACAAACGGAAAAATGTAGAAAATGAGTGTAAAAACCGACTTAACCGAAAAGGTAGGTATTACCGCTCGGGAGCTAACGGAAAAGTGCTGCCCGAACAACGCATTCAAAGCAGCACCTCGCATATTCAATCAAAAACATCTTTTAACCCGTTTTCGGTCTTGAATCCGGATATCTTTATCTCAAAATCATTTTCTCCAATACTTCCTGTCAAGAGAACGGTACATTATCGCTTCCGCTATGTGATCCTCGTTGATAACGTCCTCTCCCTCAAGATCCGCTATCGTTCTGGCAACTCTGAGCACTCTGTCGTGCCCTCTTGCCGAAAGCCCGAGCGTTTCAAATGCCTCTCTCATAAGATTCTGACCTTCCTCGTTAGGAGTGCAGCATTTATGAAATATTTCTCCGGAAAGATCACCGTTCAGAATATTCTTATTAACACCGAGTTTTTCAAGCCTTTTTCTGGCAAAATCACGCGCAAAGTTAACACGCTCACGTATGTTTTTCGACGGCTCACCCGCTTTTGTTTTACCGGATATCTCATCGTACGATACCGCGGGAAGCTCTATCTCGATATCTATTCTGTCGAGCATAGGTCCACTTATTCTGTCGAGATATTGCTTTCTTGACGCAGGGGTGCAGGTACACATTCTGTCGGCAGAACCGAAAAATCCGCATTTACAGGGATTCATAGCACATACTAACATAAAGTTTGAAGGATAAGTAACCTTAGCCGCAGCTCTTGTAACTGTTATCTTGGCATCCTCTATAGGCTGGCGCATAGCATCGGTAACTTTTTTGGGAAATTCCGGGAACTCATCAAGGAACAAAACGCCGTTATGCGCGAGTGAAAGCTCTCCCGGCTTAGGATTGACGCCGCCTCCGACAAGCGCAACAGACGTTACGGTATGATGAGGAGAGCGGAAAGGACGCTCGGTAACGAGATTGCTCGACAGCGTGCCGACAACAGAATGAATTTTTGTAGTTTCTATAGCCTCATCCAGCGTCATATCCGGAAGAATTGACGGAAGTCTTTTTGCGAGCATGGACTTTCCCGCGCCGGGAGGACCAATAAGGAGTACGTTATGACCACCCGCAGCGGCTATTTCCAATGCTCTTTTTGCCTTAAGCTGACCTCTTACCTCGGAAAAATCTCCGCAATCTGCGCGTTCGCCAAGGTCAAGACGGATAGCGCTCTCGGGCTCCGGTGAGAGGAGTTTTTTGCCTTTGAGGTGATCTATAAGATCGCGGAGAGTATCGACCGCATACACTTTTATGCCCGAAACGACCGCCGCCTCACCTGCGTTTGCTCTTGGAACGAATATTTCTTTTCTGCCACAATCTCTGGCCGAGACCGTCATAGGAAGAACTCCGTGAATACCTCTTATCTCACCCGACAGCGATAGCTCTCCGATAATACACTTATCCGACATATCGAGCTCTTTTGAGATAAAACCGTCACTTTGAAGAATAGCGGTAATTATAGCAAGATCAAGGGCAGTTCCCTCTTTCTTGCAATCCGCAGGGGCAAGATTTATAACTATATCAAGGGACGGAAATTTTATTCCGCTGTTTTCGCAAGCGCTCTGAACTCTGTTTTTCGCCTCCTTAACCGCCGCATCGGGCAGTCCGACGAGATCAAATTTAGGCAATCTGTTCCAGCTACAGCACTCAACAGTTATTTCATATCCGTCGATGCCGACAACACCCGAACTGTAAACTCGTGATATCATAAAACACATCCTCTTTGAATAATATTCCATTGGCAAATCATAATCACTTCAATTTTAACACAAACGCAATAATAAATCAAGAGAGTTTTGTTGACAAGGGCATTTTTGCGTGGTAAAATATATGAGAACAACTACAAGGCGCAGAGCTTTAACCATTTTTTTCTCAGAAAAAGGAGCGAAAATGAAATACTTAAAAAACGTCAATCTATACGGTGAAATTACCGATATCGGAATCGACGAAGGAAAAATAGTCACAATAGGCAAAACCTCAGAAGGCGGATACGACTGCAAGGGGTTGAAAATTTATCCCGGACTTATTGACATACATTCACACGGGTGCGTAGGTTTTGACACTATGGACGAAGAGGATCACCTTAAAGAAATGTCAGAATATCAACTGAGGTGCGGTACTACCACATGGTACCCGACAACAATGACGATGTCACGCGAAGATATCATCCGAGCGACAAGCAGAGATATTTCCTTCGCCGAGGGCGCTACGGTTGCGGGCTTCCATATGGAAGGGCCTTTCATTAACCCAAAATACAAGGGCGCAATGAATGAAAGCTTTATTTTCCGCCCCGATATGACGCTTTTTGAAGCCTGTTCAAACATAAAAATAGTCACTCTCGCTCCCGAGCTTCCCGGAAGCAAGAAATTTATAGAAGATTGCCCAGCTGTCATATCAATAGGTCACACTGATGCCGACTACGATACCGCGATGGGAGCTTTTAGGACAGGGGCAAGATGCCTCACTCACGCATTTAACGCTATGCCGAGCATACACCACAGAGCTCCGGGACCGCTTATGGCAGCTATGGACAGTGAAAACGCGTACGTTCAGCTTATTGCCGACGGAAAGCACATTCACCCGTCGGTCATCAGAATGTACGTCAGAGCTGTAGGAGAAGACAGAGTAATTCTTATAAGCGACTGCATGTGTGCAACAGGGCTTTCCGACGGCGAATACGTATTCGGCGGTCAAAAAATAATTGTAAAGAATTCCACGGCTCTTACCGAAACAGGTCATCTCGCAGGCTCTACCGTTACCCTTTTCGAGTGCGTAAAGACTGCCATTTCCATGGGAATTCCCGAAAAGTCAGCAGTTAAAATGGCAACCGAAAACCCCGCAAAACTTATGGGGCTTAACAAAGGAAAAATCGAAGTTGGATATGATGCAGATTTCATATTGGTAGATGACGTTTTTAACCTCAAAAAAGTTATAAAACAAGGCGTTTTGTAAACTATTATTATCAAAAAGGTGGTATATGAAAAAAAGAGATGCCCGAACCGCAATGCTCATCGGAGTCGGCGGCTTAGAAAAATTAAAATCCTCGCGAGTTGCCGTTTTCGGCATTGGCGGAGTTGGAGGTCACGCTGTCGATGCTCTTGTTCGCGCGGGCATCGGAGAGATAGATCTCTTTGATAACGATACTGTTTCCGAAACCAATATCAACAGGCAGCTTATCGCTACCTATGATACAGTCGGAGAATATAAGACCGAGGCATTCAAAAAAAGGATTGAAAGCATAAACCCCGATTGCCGTGTTAACTTACACACGTTGTTTGTAACTCCGAATTTAATCGAAGAAATGAGTCTTTGCGACTATGATTACGTAATCGACGCGATAGACACCGTCAGCTCGAAGATCGCGCTTGCTGTCAAGGCAGAACGCGAGCGTGTCAATATTATTTCTTCTATGGGAACGGGAAACAAGCTCGATCCTTCAAAATTTGAGATAACAGATATTTACAAAACCTCGGTATGTCCTCTCGCAAGAGTTATGCGGACCGAGCTTCGCAAAAGAGGTGTTAAGTCACTCAAGGTGCTCTATTCAAAGGAAGAGCCGAGAAAACCGCTTACCTTTGAAAATAACGCAAGTGTCGACCCGCGCGAAGAAAATCGTCAAAAATCCGTACCCGCAAGCATTTCTTTCGTACCCGCAGCGGCAGGTCTTTTCATAGCGGGAGAAGTAATACGCCACATTATAGGAGACAACGAATGCTAAAGATTATTATTAACGGATGCATGCTCGGATTCGGACTTGCGATGGACGCTTTTTCGGTATCCCTCGCCAACGGTCTTAACGAACCGAGAATGAGTAAAAATAAAGCAGTCGGTATCGCAGGTGTCTTCGCTGTCTTTCAGGGTATAATGCCCATCATCGGTTGGCTGCTCGTCACCAAGCTTCGATCGCTGTTCGACGTGATTGAAGGATATATACCGTGGGCAGCTTTGATATTACTCGTCTTCATTGGCGGTAAAATGCTCTACGAGGGCATAGGGCCTTGCGAATGTGAAGACACGGTATCGCCCTGCGGATGTGAAAAGAGCATCACTGTCACAGCTTTGATGATTCAAGGTCTCGCGACCTCTATCGACGCGCTTTCCGTAGGTCTCACCATATCCGACCTATCCTTCCCGGAAGCGTTGCTCGAAGCGGGAATAATATCCGTATTAACAATGTTCATCTGTATCGCCGGAATAGCTTTAGGAAAAAAATTCGGCACAAAGCTTGCAGGAAAGGCATCCATTCTGGGTGGCGCCGTGCTTGTTTTAATTGGTTTTAAAATATTTTTCTTTGGATAAAAATCGAACCGAAAGAGATAATTATGCTACTTTTATACATATTTGTTATCGTTATGCTCTTCAGCTCCGTTCCTTATCTTGTTGCTATGACGAAAAAGGCATCGGCAGCAGCTAACATCAAACGAGCGCTCGAGCAGGCGGGATGCAAATTTATACCTGTAAATCCCATATGGTATATGGGGAGCATATCGGGAAAATACTGTGATTTTTATATAATATTTGACGGTAGGGTCATCGCCGTCAAAACGGTAAGCTTCATATCGTCTAACGTTTTTATTGAGTTTACGGATGAAAATAATTACGGAATCAAAGCAGTCAGAAGCAAAACCGAGCTCAACGCTTCATCGGTAATTCTCAAAAACTGCAAAAAACGCCCCTACGATTTCAAGTCAAAGCTCCCAAAAGAAGCAACAGGACTCCCTTTAGCTAAGGTCATACTTTTAAACGATCCGCTTCCCGTCAAGGTTACTCAAAAGGACGAACACCGCTCCGTTGACGTTCATCCGGGAGACAGACTTCCCGAGGGAGATTATCATACTATCGACAGCTTTTTATATCTTTTTAAATAATACATCAAAAAGAGGAAAGAAAAATGCAATTTGATCTGTACGAAAAAGCAAAGGAAAAAATAATCGTTGTTGCGCACAGAGGTATGTTCACAGGTAATATTCCTTGCAATACCCTTCCCGCCTACAGGATCGCACTCGCTGAGGGCGCAGATATGATAGAAATAGACGTGGATATGAGCGCTGAAGGCAAGCTTTATATATTTCATCCCGGAATGGAGAAGCCGTTTCTCGGCGCACCTAAGAGAATCCCCGAAATGACAAACGCCGAGGTAGAGGCGCAAAGATACAAGAACTACGATCAGACTCCTACCGATTACGGACTCGCTACCTTTGATGAGGTAATGGAGGAATTCAAGGGCAAATGCTTTATCAACGTTGATAAATTCTGGGGTCACCCCGAGGAGATATATCACTCCATCAAGCGTCACGGAATGGAAGATCAAGTGCTCGTAAAATCCGCTATCAACGAAAAGGTTATAACGGTACTGAAAGAGCTTGCGCCGGATATTGCGTTTATGCCGATAGTATCGGATACTCATCCCGCGCACCGTGAGCTGCTGGCAAGCGGAATAAACTATATAGGCGCAGAGGCGCTATTCTATTCGGATGACGCAGAGGTATGCTCAGAGAGCTTTATCGATATGATGCACCGCGACGGAAAGCTCGTATGGGCAAACTCAATAATCTACAACTACAAGGCGCAAATAGCCGCAGGTCACTCGGATGACGTTTCGGTTATCGGCAATCCGGAGCTTGGTTGGGGATGGCTTGCCAAGCGCGGATTCGACTTCATTCAAACAGACTGGGTAGGAGTTATGACGAAATACCTCGATAAAAGCGGACTTCTTTACAGAAATAAATAATCAAAATAAAATATCCTTCTTATACGTACGGTAGGCACGCCTTTTGCTCACCGTACGTATACTGTTTATAAGAGCAAAAACAGCAAAGAAGGAGAAACAATGAAATTCACAAAGCCAAGCATAAAGAATTTATTAAAAAAATTCACGCAGGATACCGAAGCGAACGTTCCATGCTTCAATAAGGATAGCGGTCCGTCTCCCACCAAAAATGGCAGTACGGGCAACTCGCGCGAAAACGAGCGTCCATGCCGCGACTTCAGAACAGATAGTAACCAAAACAGTAACGGAGCGCAGGGCAGAGCTCCCGATTGCAGAGGTGACGATTCCAACAAAGATCTTGGGAATGCCCCTTATGCATTCGATATAGCAGGAGCAACAGCTTCAAACGATACTTACAGAACAGCATTATGGACGGGAAAGCATCTTCAGCTAACCGTAATGTCCATACCCGTGGGAGAAGAAACGGGCATTGAAATGCATAACGATCTCGATCAGTTTATAAGAATAGAATCCGGATCGGGCAGAGTTGAAATGGGAAGGCTGAAAAGCAATATGAACTATAAGGTTCCGCTCGACTCAAGATATGCTATACTGATTCCCGCAGGCACGTATCACAATATTATCAACACCGGCAGAGTACCGCTTAAGCTATACTCGATTTACACCCCGAAGGGACATCCGTTCGGTACAGTTGATAAGACTAAATCCGATGCAGAAAAAAGAGAAAACAGATAACAAGGGGCTGGCGCATTTAGGCGCAACCGAAAATGACAAAAAAACGACATAAAGAAGCTCTAAAATCAACAAATGAGCTAAGAATATGTGTTATAAGGTTGAAATTCTACGAATTTCTCCATCAAATTAAAGTCATTTTC
>JAFQPR010000103.1 GCA_017411605.1 Clostridia bacterium
GTAATAGTGAATAGTGAAAAAGTATGGTTGATTTGTTTCGCAAATCTTCATTTTATTAAGTTGCATTTTTGTACTATGAGCCCAACAAATGCCAAAAAGCCTTGTTTTACAAGGACTTTTTTGTTTTTGTGTCAACAAAACAACCCCCAGTTTTACTGGGGGCAGATAAACGACTTTAGTAATAAAAAAACAGCGAGCTTCATGCGAGCCGATTGAAAACAATTAAACCTCCAAGTATAATAGTAATGGTTTGGCGACCGCATTACGAAGATACGAGGAGGAATAATCGTTGAATAAAGAAAAGAATGAGATAAGAAGTACGGCACACTCGAAATACAGATGCCAGTACCACATAGTATTTGCCCCGAAGTACCGTAGAAAAGAGATATACGGAACATTAAAGAAAGATATAGGGCAAATATTAAGAAAGTTATGCGAGCAAAAAGATGTTCAAATCATTGAGGCAGAAGCGTGCCCCGACCACATACATATGCTCGTAAGTATCCCACCGCATATAAGTATAGCACAATTTATGGGATATCTCAAGGGGAAAAGCAGTTTAATTATTTTCGACCGACATGCAAATCTAAAATACAAATACGGCTCAAGGAATTTCTGGGCACGAGGATACTACGTTGATACGGTCGGTCGAAATAAAAAGGTAATTGCTGAATACATCAGGCATCAGTTGGAAGAAGATATGATGGCTGACCAAATGAGCATAAAAGAGTATACGGACCCGTTTACGGGTAGCCAGAGAAAGTAGGCAAAAAAGACAGCCGCACGTGAGCGGCTGCCTGAAATTGTGATGCGATTGCCAAACTTTCTGTACCTCTTTAGAGGTGAAGCCGGTATTTGACCCTTTTAGGGTCTGTGCAAGCCACCAGTTTACTGGTGGTTATGACTATAAAGCTTTTTAATAAAAACATCGTATTTCTTAATCAAAACTATGATAATTTAATCAAAAACCTATGATGGGCTTATATTCATCTCGGTAAGTAATTGCAAGGCAAGCGCCGACGACTTCTTTCGCTCCAAGCGCGCGAATAATCATAGCAGATGCTCCCATAGACGCACCTGTTGTTACAATATCATCAATAAGTAAAACTCTTTTGCCCTTCAAATTTTGTTTTCTCTTTAAAATATCAAACTCTGCGTTTTTAATTCGCTCATCCCCATGAAGCTTCTTTTGCGCCCGTTTGGATTTTGATTTTAGAAGCTTAATATACTTCAAGCCGAGTTTCTTTGAAATAGCCTTTGCTATTTCCTCGGAATGGTCGAATCCGTATTTTAATACTCTGCTCTTTTTGCGAGGTACATTCGATAAAACGAAGTCTTTTAAATCAATTGAATTCCTTATTGTAATAATAATCTCATCGGAAATAAAATCAATAAGATCTCTTCGTTTTACACGTTTAATAACATAAATAAGCTGATTTGCAGGAATTCTTTCGTTTGGATCGCTTGATGGCTTATATCTGAATATTTTCAGTAACTTTGGCATCATATGACTTTTCAGATATTTATTAGAGCATTGGCAGCTCGATAGCCTTGAAAAGCATAAAGAGCAGGTCGTGTTTTTTGATTCTTCATACTCCGAAAAACACGTTTTGCATAAAGCTTTTTCTTCGATATTTAATTTTTTACCGCAGCAAATGCACTTTGGCACAGTGAGATAAAAGAGTATTTTTCGAAAAAAGTCCTTAGTCATCAATTATTTCTCCGCTATACAATTACTTTTTATTTTTTAAGGCTAGCTCATCTATATTATGAACTAGCCTTATATTCTATTTTGCGGTTTTCGGGAAGCTATCTTTAAGACCTACTATTCTGTTGAAGGTATTAGGATTTTTAGTATCCTTTACAAAATAACCGACTCTGACAAACTGGAATTTATCAAGAGGATCGCTCTCAACCAAAGAAGGCTCAACCTTGCAGCCCTCAAGCTTGATAACAGAAGAGGTATTAAGATAATCGTCATATGTTTTATCCTCGGGAATATCCGCCGTATTTTCAATATCAAAGAGGAAGTCATACAGCATAACGGTTGCATCAGCGGAATGTTCCTTGGAAAGCCAATGAATAGTTCCCTTTACCTTTCTTCCGTCAACCGGAGTACCGTTACCCGTTTCGAGATCGGCGGTACAAAGAATTTCAGTAACGTTTCCATTTTCGTCTTTAATGATTTTATTGCACTTGACAATGTATGCACCCATAAGACGAACCTCTCCATCGGGCTTCATTCTGAAGAACTTAGGCGGAGGAACCTCTGCAAAATCATCAGCATCAATGTAAAGCTCTCTTGTAAATGCAACCTTACGTGTTCCCGAGTCGGGTACAGCGGGATTATTGGGAAGCTCGAAATACTCAACCTTATCCTCGGGGTAATTAGTTACTGTTACCTTTATCGGATGAAGTATAGCAACCTTTCTGTTTGCACTCTCATTGAGCTCTTCTCTGATACAGTGCTCGAGAAGCTCGTAATCTACAATACTGTAAGACTTTGCAACACCTGCGCGAGAAACGAAATCAAATATCGAGGAAGGAGTATATCCACGTCTGCGAAGTCCGCAAAGAGTGGGCATTCTGGGATCGTCCCATCCGTCAACAAGACCTGTTTCAACAAGCTTTCTGAGATAACGCTTTGACATAACAGTATGAGTAACGTTAAGTCTTGCAAACTCTCTCTGCTTCGGATTGGGATTATTGTTAATACCGATATTTTCGATTACCCAATCATAGAGCGGTCTGTGATTTTCAAACTCTATGGAACATAGCGAATGAGTGATTCCCTCCATGGCATCCTGAATAGGATGCGCGTAATCATAAAGAGGATAGATACACCATTTATCACCCTGACGGTGGTGAGAAATATGAGCAATTCTATAGATTGCGGGATCGCGAAGGTTCATATTGGGTGATGCCATATCTATCTTCGCTCTGAGAGTCTTCGAGCCATCGGCAAACTCGCCGTTCTTCATTCTCTCAAACAAATCCAGATTTTCTTCAACGCTTCTATCTCTGTACGGACTGTTTTTTCCGGGTACGGTAAGCGTTCCGCGGTATTCACGAAGCTCATCTGCCGACAGATCGCATACGTATGCTTTACCGTCCTTGATAAGCTTTATAGCATATTCATAGCATTTATCAAAATAATCAGAACCGTAGAATACACCGCCCGTAGGCTCGCAACCAAGCCACTTCAAGTCTTCATAAATGCTTTCAACGTATTCATTATCCTCTTTTGCGGGGTTGGTATCATCATAACGAAGATTGAATAAACCTCCGTATTTTTTCGCAGTCATAGCGTTTATCCATATGGCTTTAGCAGAACCTATATGAAGATATCCGTTAGGCTCGGGCGGAAATCTCGTATGAATTTTCAGCTCGGGATTTTTTGCAAGATCCTCATCAATTATATCATGTATAAAATTATTTCTTAATTCTTCCATTTTAGAATTCCCTTCTTAATTTATATGAAGAACATTTTAGTATCTCTAAGTGTTGATATTTCTCCGTGTCCGGGATAGATCATAATATCTCCGTCAAGAGCAAAAAGCTTTTCAAGCGAGTTAAAAAGCATCGTTTTACTCCCCGATGGAAGATCGTACCTTCCGTATGATCCTCTCGCAAAGAGCGTATCTCCCGTAAACATTATCCTATCCGACAAGTAACAAACAGAACCTGCGGTATGCCCCGGGGTGGAAATAACCGTAAATTCTGTATCTCCAACTTGTATTGTATCACCGTCTGCTACAGCTTTATAGCTTCCTAAATAATCATATAGTATACCGTTTAATATCAAAGCACAATTTTTCGTTTTATCCTTAGCAATAAGTCCGTCATGCTCGGTTACAAGCACCTCACATCCCGCATCGATATATGACTGAATATGCCAGAAATGATCCACGTGACCGTGCGTTAATAAAACGTATTGAGCTCTCAGCTTCGAAATCTCCGGAATTTCCATTTTAGCTCTTTCGTAAGAAACAGAAGGATCGATTACGGAAAACGAATCTTCGAAAACCAGTATATAACAGTTTGATGCAAAATTATTTTTATCAGCTAAGGTTATTACTTTCAAATAATACCGCTCCTTGACTAAAATATTAATATATTTTAGTATAGCATATTTTTTTAAAAATGTCTAGCATTTTTTTAATTATAAAGGTAACTTTTATATTTATTTTTTCATAATATGATACTGTATCCAATACTGAACGTAAAAGGAGCTAAGGATATGAATAAAATTATAATAACAACAGAGTCAGTAACCTATGCAATAAAAGCAAGAAGGCTGCTTTCCTCTGTCGGTATCCCGTCTAAGCTCATAAAAATAGATGCTTCATTATCCGAAAGAGGATGCACTCACGGCGTTATGATAAGCGAAAGAGACTTTCTCAGCGCTGCTAAGATCTTACGTGATAACGGACTGAATTACTCCGTTGCAAAAAGGAATAAAAGATATGATATACCTTGATAACGCCGCAACCAGCTTTCCAAAACCTAAATCTGTAATACGTGAAACACTCACCTGCATAAAAAAATATTGCGCAAACTCAGGACGAAGCTCACACAAGCTTGCAATAAAGACAAACGAAGAAATTTATAAGACTCGTGAAGCAATTTCAAATTTTCTCTCTCTCGATGCCCCGGAAAACGTTTGCTTTACTACAAATGCAACCTACGCATTAAATATCGCTATAAAAACGCTTATTACTACCTCATGTCACGTCATTATTTCCGATATTGAGCATAACTCTGTTTTAAGACCCATTCACAAGCTAAAAGAAACTATTAATATAGAATACTCATACTTTTCTACAGATGGCGATATCGAAAAAAATATCAAAGAACAAATTAAGGAAAATACAAAAGCAATTATCTGCAATCTGATGTCAAACGTTACGGGTGAAGAAATCCCCCTCGAGATGCTATCCGAAATTGCAAAAAAATACGGTCTGATTCTTATTGTAGATGCATCTCAGATCATAGGTCATAAGCATATTGATCTTGCGGACAATCCCTGCGATGCGCTTTGCGCTCCGGGACATAAAGGGCTTTTCGGTATTCAGGGGTGCGGATTTGTTGTTTTTAATAATGAAATCTCAAAGGAAACTCTGATTGAGGGAGGAAGCGGTAATGAATCCTTAAGAATAAGCATGCCGCCTTTGCCTCCCGAGCATTTTGAAGCGGGAACCTTACCAACTCCTTCAATCGTTGCACTTCGCGCCGGGATAGATTTTATAAACAGTTACGGTATTAAAAACGCAGAGACAGAAATAAATAGACTAACGGATATTTTTTTCGAGAGAGTATCCGCTCTCAAAAATATAGAATGCTACGGCGCAAAAAGCGGAATAATATCATTTCGTTTTAAAAACAGATCTTCCTCTTATATTTCCGGAAGATTAAACGATTTTAATATTTATACCAGAAGCGGGCTTCACTGTTCCCCTCTTGCGCACAAAAAGCTCGGCACGGTAGATACAGGTCTCGTTCGTATAAGTCTTTCATTATTGACCAAAGAATCGTATGCCGATAATCTTTACGTTGCTTTACAGGCAATCGGGAGAAGTATTTATTAAAAATAAATACAAATGGGCTAAGCCCAAACCCATATTACAAGCAGAAAGAGAGAACAAAAGGTTTATCGCCGAAATGTCCTCTCCTTTTCTGTTAGTGAAGTTTTCGCTGCCGCGAAAGTGAAGTTGCTATGCAGTGAAGTTTGTGCTACGCACAAGTGAAGTTAAGTTTGCCCATTACTTCACCATCAGGCGAAACTTCACTCACAAAGCGAACTTCACTATCGAAGATAACTTCACTTGCCCGTAAGGGCAAACTTAGTTAGCGTGATACTCAGTTAAGAGTATCACGCTAATGCTTCTGCCGTTTTTTGTTTGGTTCTGCCTAAATGCGACAGCCCTTTTATTTTTATAAATTATCAAATATTCCCTTTATGGCAGCAATCACTCTTGATTGATATTTCGTATACGCATTACCGCTGCAATCGACTATAATATCGGCATATTTTTTATATAAAGCTGTTCGTTCCTCGTAAAGATCACGAAGCGTTTGCTCAGGTCTCAGAACAACTCCTCTTTTTGAATAATCTCCAAGACGTTCTTCAATAACCTCATATGAGCAATAAAGATAAATGATCTTTCCCCTCTTCTTATAATGCTCCATAACAGAAGGATAGTAAACAGCACTCCCACCGGGAGATAAAATAATATTATCCATATCGATAGACAGAAGTGTCTCTTCCTCAATTTTTTTAAAGCCCTCGAGTCCAAAATCGTCTATGAGCTCATGCAGCTTCTTACCTGTTTTTTGCTCGATAACCTTATCTCCGTCGATATTTTTCATGCCGAGTTTTTTAGAAATAGCACGTCCCATACAGCTTTTGCCGCATCCGGGCATACCAATTAAAGTGAATACCATATCATTTCTGCCGCGTTTTATTGCGGCACTCCTGCGTTTTTTACAAATTTAGTATTTGAGTTTTATGTTTTACTTTAATTATTTCAGAGCTTTGCTTACGAACTCTGATCCGATTTCCCTCACTCTCGGAAATCACACCTTTTGCCATAGACGAAAGTTTTAATAAAATATCGCTCTCGCTATTGTTTATAACGGTAATAAACATATCGGTTCCGTCATCGCGGGAAAATACCAATATCTCACTGTCCATATAAAGTAGTGTGAATTTACCATTTTTATAAGCATCACTGTCGGTTCTTATCCTTCCGATTTTTTGATAAAAATCGCGAAGCTCAACAATTGGAGATTCCCAAGGGTAAGTGCGTCTGTTAAAGGGATCTTTATATCCTTGAAGTCCAACCTCGTCACCGTAGAAGACAGCGGGAATACCCGGTACTGTCGCAAGTACCGTGTAAGCCATTTTAAGAAGCCCGATACCTTTTTTAAGTTGTTCATCGCTAAGGGAAAGCAGAGATATCTCATCGTTTGACTTTTCGGATACATCGATTCCCGCAAGTATTGTAATGATTCGCTCGGTATCGTGCGTACCCAATATATTCATCTGCATATGTTGAACTTTAGTCGGTGCGTTGAACATTACGTCAAGGAAATGATATTCCAATGCTGATTTATCCTTATTTTTTAAGAAATCAATAATTCCGGTTCTCAAAGGATAATTCATAACACCGTCAAGCTCTGCGCCAAGAAAATACTTTTTTCTTTTATCGTACGCAATTTTATTGGACGCATCCTCCCAAACCTCTCCGTAAAGCAAGGTTTCCGAATTTATTTCTCTCAGCTTAGACTTAATCTTTGCAATGAAATCATCCGATAGCTCGTCTGCAACATCAAGTCGAAATCCTGCGATACCCATTTTCGCGTATTTTTCAATAACGCCGCCATCACCTGCGATATATTCTCCGCAAGCCTTTACGTCGGGATTTATCCTCGGTAAAATTTCAATTCCCCACCAACAAGTATATTTGTTCGGGTGATTTTGAAAATCATACCAAGAATAATAAGGTGAGTTTTTTGATTGATAAGCGCCTAAAGTTTTATACTTTCCGTTCTTATTAAAATAAATACTGTCCGAGCCCGTATGATTAAACACTCCGTCAAGAATTATTCCTATTCCGCGTTTCTTAGCTTCTTTTATAAGCAGCTTCAAGGCTTGCTCACCGCCGAACATCTCATCAACCGTCATATAATCGCTCGTATCGTATTTATGATTCGAATAGGCTTTAAATATGGGACTTAAGTAAATGAGCGTTGTACCAAGTGATTTTATATAGTCAAGCTTTTCGATTATACCGTATAAAGTACCGCCAAAGAAGGTATTGTTTTCAAGATGCGCCCCGGGATACTCGGGATACTCGGGTATGGCATTCCAATCATCAACGAGAATTGCATCATCTCTTTTCGGAACTTTACCGCCTTTATTAAAGCGATCTACAAATATATGATAAATAATACCGCCACGGAAGTCATCACTTGCAAAACCGGATGTGTCAGCAACAGAATACTGAAAATGATTCCCGCATTCCTTCTCACACAGAATAAGGGCTCTGCCCTTTCCCTTCATTCCGTAAACCGTTCCGGAAACGGTTAAGATTTCAAACGATACAAAATAAAGACCTATATTCTTATCTTCGATTCTTAACGTATATGTATCATTTTTTAAATTAAAACCCGATTTTTGACAACATATCTTGACAAAATTCGTCAATGATTCATTATATATCTTTGCAAAAACAGAAACCACTCCCAGCGAACGCGGGAGCAGTATTCTGAGTTCTGCTTTTTTATTTATATCAAACGCTCCTGAGCCTATATCCTCACCGTCGTGAAGATATGCGACCTTACCGCAAAGGTAGGATACGTCCGAAAAAGAAATTCTAAGAGATTTCACAGAACAAACCTCAAAACTGAAGATTTATTTTTTAATTTTATAGATAGGTGATGCGTGCCAGATCTCTGATGCATACTTACTGATACTGTTATCAGAAGCAAACACACCGCTTGTAGCGGTATTCATAAGCGACATTCTGCTCCACATCTCACGGTCACCGTAATCCTTCATAGCTCTACCGTACGCATACGTATAAGAATCAAAATCAGCAAGGCACATAAACGGATCGGCAACACCGTAACCGCCGTTGATAAGATAGTCCGCAATGTGCGAGAAGTCCTGACCGCCTATCGGATGGTTGAATCTATCAACAACCTTTTTGAGCTTCTCAGAACGGTGATAGAAATCACGGGAAACATAGCCGTTTCTCCAAAGCTCCTCTACCTCGGGCGTATTAAGACCGAAGATATATATATTATCTCTTCCCGTAGCGCCGAGTATCTCAACGTTTGCACCGTCAAGCGTACCGACGGTGAGAGCTCCGTTCATCATAAGCTTCATACAGCCTGTTCCGCTCGCTTCCTTACCCGCAAGAGATATCTGCTCGGATATATCAGCCGAAGGAATAAGCACCTCTGCAAGAGATACGTTATATTCCTCCATAAATACGACCTTAAGTCTATCACGAGTCAAAGGATTCTTTTCAAGCTCCTCTGACAAGAACCAGATAAGCTTAATAAGCTTTTTCGCCATCGCATAACCGGGAGCTGCCTTGCATCCGAAGATGAATGTCTGCGGAGGAATATCGGCATTGGGATTCTCAAGAATCTCATTGTATAGGGAGATTATCTTAAGAACGTTAAGGAGCTGACGCTTATATTCGTGCATTCTCTTGATCTGCACGTCAAATATTGACGAGGGGTCAATTCTCTTACCTGTCTTCTCATAAGCGTAGTAAGCGAACGTTTCCTTATTATAATGCTTTATCTCTTCGATCTGTTTAAGAACGCTCTTATCATCCTTGAAGGCTTCAAGCTTGATAAGCTGACTTGCATCCTCGCGGTACTCCGTACCTATCAGCTCATCAAGGAGCTTGCAGAGTCTGGGGTTAGAATAATTGAGCCATCTGCGGTGAACTACGCCGTTCGTTACGTTTGTAAACTTCCACGGAGTCATCTTATAGAAATCGTGGAAGATAGTCTTTTTAAGAATATCGCTGTGAAGCTCGGAAACACCGTTAACGGTATGAGAACCTACCACAGAAAGGTTTGCCATTCTAACCTGGTTATAAGCTACGATAGCCATTCTCGAAATTCTATCCCAATCACCGGGATAAAGATTCCAAAGATCTGCAGTAAATCTACGGTTTATCTCATTAACTATCATATAAATTCTCGGAAGCTTCATACTGAAAAGATCGACTCTCCAGCATTCAAGAGCCTCGGGAAGAACCGTATGGTTGGTATAAGAAACAGTCTTTACAACAACAGACCAAGCATCATCCCATGAATATGAGTATACATCCATAAGTATGCGCATAAGCTCGGGAATACAGAGCGCAGGATGTGTATCGTTGATATGGATAGCAACCTTTTCATCAAAGCCTTTGAGCGATCCGTGCTCTGCGAAATAATCACTGATAATGCTCTGCAAGGAAGCGGAAACAAGGAAATACTGCTGAGTCAGACGAAGAAGCTTTCCTTCATCGTAATTATCGTTAGGATAAAGCTGCTGAGTAATGACTTCTGCATTATTGCTGTTCGTCAAATTCTGCATATAAGAGGACTGCGACGTATAATGCGCAATGGAAGAATATGCCTGACGCGCTCTCCATAAGCAGATCTTATTTACAGCATTGGTGACAGTACCGGGAATAAGAAGATCGTAAGGAACCGCTTTTACCTCGTCATAGTCATAGTTCATAAACTTAACTTCGCCGTTTTCCCACTTCTCTTCTATTCTACCTCCGAATCTGACAGTGAAGCTCTTTTCAGGACGAGGTACTAACCAAGCTCCGCCGCTTCCAAGCCAGCTATCGGGAAGCTCAACCTGCTCTCCGTCAATGATCTTCTGCTTAAAAAGACCGTTTTCATAGAGCAAGGAGTATCCGTTTGCAGCATAATCAAGCGCAGTAAGCGAGTCCATAAAGCAGGCAGCAAGTCTACCGAGACCTCCGTTTCCAAGTCCGGGGTCTACCTCGCATGCATATATTTTATCAAATGAAGAACCAAATTCCGAAATTATTTCACATAGGTCATCGTAAATACCTAAATTCATTGAATCGTTCTTAAGAGCTCTTCCTACCAAAAATTCCATACAAAGATAGAATACCTTCTTACCGTCAACAGCTCTGATACGTTTTCTGAAAGCAGAGCGGTACTCAAGCATAATATCCTTAATGGCGAGAACAGTTGCCTGATAAAGCTGATCGTCAGATGCATTTTTTGGATCGTATACACCGCGAGTTATAAGCTTTGCTTCTATTCTTTCTTTAAGTTCTGATTTCGAAATTTTATTCTTTGCTCCCGCAACAGGACTAGAGTTATTCACCATCGTATTTATTATTTCCTACCATTCTAACAGTTTATTGTATATATTCATGTATTTTTTAGCCGAAACACCCCAAGAAAAGTCCGAAGACTTAGCCTTCATTACAAGGGCATCCCATTCTTTTTTATCTTTGTAAAGATCAATAGCTCTCTTTACCGTGAACAATAGCTCATGAGCATTATAATTATCAAAGGTAAATCCGTTTGCATCATCCGATCCGTACGGCTTTATCGAATCATAAAGACCGCCTACGGCACGTACAACAGGCACAGTACCGTAAGAGCAGGCTATCATCTGCGCAAGACCGCAAGGCTCGCTTCTTGACGGCATAACAAATATGTCCGCAGAAGCATACATCTTCTTCGAGATCACTCTGTCAAACTTGATTAGCGCTCTGACGTTTGTATACTTCTTCTCGAGCGCACGAAACATTTCTTCGTACTCCGCCTCACCCGTACCTAGAATAACGAACTGAATATCCTCGCGTAAAAGCTCGTCGATAATTCTCGCAACAAGGTCAATTCCCTTCGCCGTTGCAAGTCTTGTTATCATAACAACGAGGGGAATATCGGCATTTTCGGAAAGTCCGACTTCCTTTTGGAAAGCAAGCTTATTCTTCTTCTTACCTTCTTTAACATCGGCTTTACCGTACGAGAAATAAATATCGCCTCCCTGCTCTGGAGAGAAATATTTATAATCAATGCCGTTAATAACTCCCTTCATCTTTGCGCTTGCGTGATTAATAACGTCAGCAAGACCAAAAGCAAAGAAATCATGATGAAGCTCAAACGCGTAATTCGGGCTGACCGTAGTAATATAATCGGAAACCGAAATAGCGCCCTTCATAAGATTGATGCATCCGTTATACTCAACAACGTTTGAATATCCGTCAAGTGCGAAAACATCTCCGAGAATAGCTAAATCAAATTTTCCCTGATATTCAATATTGTGAATCGTATAAACGGTTCTGATTTTGGATAGAGAGCTGACGGACGAAAACTTAGTTTTAAGATATACAACAGTGAGCGCCGACTGCCAATCGTTTGCATGAAGTATATCAGGGATATTTCCCGTCTGTATCATAAACTCAACAACAGCAAGCGAGAAGAACGCAAAGCGCTCGGCATCATCATATTCGCCATAAAGAGTTTTTCTGTCAAAATAATAATGATTCTCAATAAAATAATATGCAACCTTGCCGTTTTGAATTTTATATATCGAAGCTCCCGAATCTCTCCAAGAATATTTAAAGGTTATATCCTTAACCTTTGTAAGCATTGCTCTGTGTTCCGGTTTCATAGAACCGTAGAGAGGCATTATAACCTCAACCTCGGCATCGGGATTATCCTCCGCAACGGTGATTGGAAGCGCGCCGAGAACATCTCCGAGTCCGCCGCTGGCAGCATACGGATTAGCTTCACTTGTTACGTAAAGTATTTTCATGCTTTCACCTCGACCTAAACTCTTCTGTACTTCTCAACGAAGAAAGGCATTGTTTCGTTGCCAGAAAGCTTAACACCCTCGGTTATTGTAACGCTCTTATCCGTAACAATGCAGTTAAGCTCAGCGTTCTTCTCTACTTTCGTCTGCTGGAAAAGAATTGAGTTTTTAACAACTGCGCCCTTTGCTACGTGAACGCCTCTTGAGAGTATCGAATTAATAACAGTTCCCTCTATAACACAGTCATCAGCAATAAGAGAATTTTTAACACTTGCGGTCTTCGTATAAACTACGGGAGCTGAATTATGAACTCTTGTGAAAATAGGACGTGACTTTTCATTAAGCAATGAATTACGCGATTTTTCATTGGTTGCGAGCTCTATCGAATACTTGTAATAATCTAGGAAGCTCGAAACTGAAGCCGCATATCCGCTATAACAATAGGTTCTGTAGTTAGAATGCGAATACTTTCTGCGAAGCATCTCCGTATAGCTGTTAAGACCGTAAGCTTCAGCCTCGTTTATAAGAGTTCTGAGATAGCTCGTCTTCATAACGAATATGTTAAGTGCAAGCTCGGGATTCGAATCGCTGGCAACTGTATTCATAGCAATATCGGTAACCTTACCCGCAACAGAAGATATAAACATTCTTGGATTCTTAGAGGTATAATCCTTCTCTGCAATTTTGGTTACTATAGTAATATTGGCATTTGTTTTTTCATGAACTCTGATAACGTCGGCAATATCAATATTAAGTACAAAGTCGGAATCCATAAGAACAACGTGCTCTTCCTTGAATTCGTCGATATATTCCTTCATGCTCTTCAAAGCTTCCATATGAGTTGCAAAAACCTTTGCAGAAGATGTCGTAGCAGTCTGGAAAGGTGAAATAACGTTAATACCGTCTTTTCTTCTTGCAAGATCCCAGTCCTTACCGCTACCGATATGCTCAATCATAGAACGGTAATTATAGTTAGCAACAACGTGTATTTTGGAAATATTTGCATTGACAAGGTTTGATAAGCAGAAGTCAATAAGCCTATATCTGCACGCAAACGGAATAGCCGCAACCGTTCTGTCTCTCGTTAGTCTTGAAAGCGTATTGTTATTTAAATTGGAAAATATAATTCCTGCTGCACTAATAGCCATTACACGTTCCTCCTTATGCCTTTATATGTTTAATCACAGAGCCTTTTGCAACTACCGTGATCTCGGATTTATCAGCGCCCTCTTTACCAACGACAGCACCCTCGGTCACCTCTGTATCGGTGTCAATAATAGAGGTATAAACAGAAGCGTTCTTACGAATGATAACGTCATCCATAATTACGGAATCGTAAACCGCAGCGCCCTCTTCGATAATCACTCCGCCCGAAAGAATAGAATTAACAACCGTTCCGTTGATAGCGCATCCCTCGGATATCATTGAGTTTACCATTTTAGCATTTGCACCTACAAACTGAGGAGCTCTTGCCTGATTCTTCGAATAAATGCGGAACTGACTGTCACGAAGATTAAGAACAGGATCGTCACCGATTAGGTCCATATTTGCTTCCCAAAGCGAAGAAATAGTTCCAACGTCCTTCCAATATCCGTCAAATCTGTATGCCACGATCTTCTCACCGTTAGCGAGAATGTTTGGAATTATATTCTTACCGAAATCATTGCTCGAGCTTTCATCAGCTTCATCTAGCTCAAGATACTCTATCAACGCCTTTGTATTGAAGATATAGATTCCCATAGATGCCTGGTTATTCTTCGGCTTCTTGGGCTTTTCTTCGAATTCATAGATGGTATCGTCCTCGTTGGTATTGCAAATGCCGAAACGGCTTGCCTCCTCTATAGGTACGGATATCGTGGCTATTGTACAGGTTGCACCTGTTTCTTTATGCTTTGCAAGCATATCCGAATAATCCATTCTGTAAATATGGTCACCGGAAAGGATAAGCACGTAATCTGGATCATACTGCTTAATAAACGTAATATTTTGATATATCGCATTGGCGGTACCTTTATACCAATCCGACTTTTTGTTTCCCTGATAAGGCGGAAGAACCGAGAGACCTCCTCTTTCTCTATCAAGATCCCAGGTTGCTCCGTTGCCTATGTACTCATTAAGAGCCAAAGGCTGATACTGAGTTAAAACACCAACCGTATCAATACCCGAATTGATACAGTTTGACAGAGGAAAATCAATGATCTTATATTTACCTCCAAATGAAACTGCAGGTTTTGCCGTCTGCTTTGTTAAGTCGTAAAGTCTCGAACCCTGGCCTCCGGCAAGAAGCATCGCTATGCATTCTTTTTTACAATACATCTTAGTTCTCCTTTAGTGTTTTAATATTTTTATTTCTTTTTTCTTTGAGTATGAGTCCGGAAAAAGCGGGAACGATAATATCGGCAATATACTCCCTTCCGCTCTTTCTTACGGAAACAATCCGCTCAAGTTCTCCGACGTTTCCACTGTCGAAAAGCTTTTCAAGATTTTGATATTTTATAGGTAAAGATAATCTCTGATCGCACCCCGAGAAGCTAAGAATTACAATAACGCTGCTACCTCTTATATTCTTACGCCTGAATGCAACAAGGTTCTTTTCATTTTCGTCCGCGAGGATCCACTCAAATCCCTGCGGTGAAAAATCCAAGTCCCAGAGCTCGGAGCTTTCGAGATAAAATCTGTTCAAGGACGCTACATATTCTCTCATCGCCTTATGCTTGGGATAATCAAGCATAAACCATTCAAGTGAGTTCTCGTAATCCCATTCTCTGAATTGACCGTATTCCGTACCCATAAACAGCATTTTTTTACCGGGATAAGTCATCATAAGAAGAAGCGCCGTGCGCATCTGAGCAAACTTGTCCTCATACGAGCCGTACATTTTGTCTATAAACGAAAGCTTTCCGTGAACTACCTCGTCGTGAGATATAGGTAATATATAGTTCTCGGTATAAGCATACATAAGCGGAAAATTAAGCGCGGTATGCTTATACTTTCTGAATAAGGGATCGGTCATCACATATTCATAAAAATCGTTCGCCCAACCCATATTCCATTTCAAGTTAAATCCAAGTCCGCCTTCATATACGGGGTGAGTTATCTTTCCGTGCGCCGTGGATTCCTCCGCAATCATAAGAACGTCGGGAATCTCTGAGAAAACGGTAAGATTGAGCTTTCTCAAGAAAGCTTCCGCCTCAAGATTAAGATTAGTCCCGTAAGCATTCGGCACCCACTCGCCGGGATCTCTGTCATAATCCAGATACAGCATAGATGCCACGGCATCTACTCTTAGACCGTCTATATGAAATTCTCTGAAGAAATACATTGCATTCGAAACAAGGAAGCTCTGGACCTCTTCTCTTCCGAGGTCAAAAAATCTTGTTCCCCACGAGCGTGATTCCTGCCTGTCCTTCCCCTGATATTCATAAAGGGGCTGACCGTCAAACTCGTAAAGTCCCCATGCATCCTTCGGGAAATGCGCGGGCACCCAATCCATAATAACGCCAATTCCGTTTTTATGGAATTCATTTATCATATATCTTAGGTCGTCGGGATCTCCGAATCTTGATGTGGGAGCATAAAATCCGCACACCTGATATCCCCACGATCCGTCATAAGGAAATTCAGCCAAAGGCAGAAACTCCACGTGAGTATACCCCATAAACTTCAAGTATGGAACCATTACGTCCGCTATCTCTCTGTAGGTATAATACGAATTATCCTTGTGGCGCATAAAGCTTCCGAGATGAGTTTCATATATATTTACGGGGGTTGACAGATAGTTGCCTTTTTTTGAAGTAACTGTCTTTTTCCTCTTCTTTAGCCAAGCGTCATCCTCCCATATAAAGCTATCCGAAGTAAAAATAAGCGAAGCTCCGTCAGCAAGTCCGCGCGAAAAACGCGCGTACGGGTCTCCCTTATCAAAAACTCTGCCGCCGGACGTTATCCTAAATTTGTATGCCTTTTTTTCGAGTGACACCTCGGATTTGATTACGCATTCCCAAATACCCATATCCGTTATCTTTTCTAACGGATATGGAGAGGTCCATCCGTAAATATCGGAAACAAGCTCAACCTTTTCCGCATGAGGAGCCCAGGTTCTGAAGCTGTAACAGTACTTCCCGTCTTCTATTTGCATATTGCAACCGAGGTATTTATAAGCGCTGAAATTAGTTCCTTGATGAAAATAGTATGATGCAAGATTATTATCATTCATTTCGTCATCCTCCTTTGCTATTTTACCTCATTTGCTACGTCGAATTTTGTAAAATCAAGTGTACGCTATATATTTACATAAAATTTAAAATATCTAATAATATTTTAGCACGGCAAAGCATATTTGTCAAGAAATTTTGAGAGTATTTTAAGGTATGTAAAAAATAGCAAAACAGAAAGATTATGTAATTCTTTTTTCTTTTGCTTTTTTAGTTATTTTGCACAATTTGCGTTCTTTTTTATTCTTTAAGATTTTTATTACATAATTGCTTATTGCTCTTAGAGCTTTGCGCAACGGAAATATCAATAGCGATAAAAACAGAGCTATCACCGAATATATATGCATTATGGCTTTTTCAAAAACTAAAGCCGTATGATTTCCAAGATACTTAATGAATAGGTGCGCAAGTGTAAAAGCTATTACAAAAATGTATAATCGGAACACTCCGTCGGCCGTTACGTACAGCAACAAGCTGAATAGAATCCCATTTATTACTACATAAAAAAAGTCAAATAAAAAATTTTTTATTTTATTTTTCGGATATTTGAAATTTCTGTTATTCGCGAATGTATCCTTTATTTTCGAATACGAGTCCGAAGTTTGGTAAATTATTTTAGGCAATCTTATAAATCCATCAATTGTGTATATTAGGACTCGCAAACCTACAAAAAGTATTCCCATAACGATTCCGAATAACGCAGAATAACATACGGAAATAAAAATATCATTAAAATCTGCGTAAAGCATTTATGAGAAAAACCTTCCGAGTAATCCCTTCTTTTTTTCATTGTTACCTGCAACAAAAACACCGCTGACATTTCCGCTGATAAATATACAACCGCCGTCTTTGGTTAAGCTTTCGATTTTCAAATCGCTCCCCTCTACCGTTATTTTGCCCGACACTGTATCAAGTGAAACGTACCCTTCGTCAAATCCTCTTATATCATTTACACCTTCCATAGAAAATGATTGGCCGATAGTCAGAATAATTTTAGTCTTTACGTTTGTTTCCATATTTCCTCCGTAAAAAAAGATGCATACTCGGTTAAGAATATGCATCTCTAAAATTATTTATTCATCTGTTTCGGACACTACTTCATACATTCCGGCTGATTCTGCCTTTTTCGTTGTGTCCTTAATCTCAAGCACACGAACAGTAACTGATTTAGTTCCAAAGGCAATTGTAATCAAATCACCGCACTTAACGTTATAAGAAGCTTTTGCAATTTTTCCGTTAACGGTGATCCTCGACGTATCGCACGCATCGTTTGCAACCGTTCTACGCTTTATTAAGCGAGAAACCTTCAGATACTTATCTAAGCGCATAAGAATTACTCGTTAACAGCGTCCTTAAGAGCCTTGGATGCGGAGAATGAGGGCTTCTTGCAAGCAGCGATCTCGATGGTCTCGCCGGTCTTGGGGTTACGACCTTCTCTGGCGCCAACTTCCTTAACCTCAAATGTACCGAATCCGATAAGCTGAACCTTATCGCCTGCCTTGAGAGCTTCTGTAATAGCATTAACAGTAGCACCGATAACTGCCTCTGCATCTTTCTTAGATACCTGAGCCTCAGCAGCTACAACATTAATAAGTTCTGTTTTGTTCATTGGTTTATACTTCCTTTCAAAATTTTGATTTGTGTAGTGATTATAACAATATTCCGTGATAATTGCAATAGGAAATACGGCTTTTTTGATGTTTTTTTATTTTTTTTCGTCTTATTCCATAACGCGATTTGTTAGTTTTTAGCAATTTTGACAAAATTACACACCGAAACAAGCTTTTTTCGCATAAAAATACAGACTAAAAATAGATAAAAAAGTGCCGAAAGCGCAGCAAATACAAGGAAAATCTTTGGATCGGAATATCCTTTTGTCAAATAATTATACATCAAAAATGCAATCCCGATGGAGAAAAACGAAGATATAAATGGAATAAAAATAATACTTGTTAAATCGATCTTTATTTTCAAGCCCCATATCAGGTAAATGGAAGAAATCAAAAAAGAAATCGAGTAGCCAATTCCTGTTGATATCGGCGCTCCGATTATTCCGTACTTACCTATCAAAAAATATGCGGAAATAAGCTTTACGACAGCACCTACAGTCATAGACATCAAGGATACTCGTTGGTAAAAAACAGATTCCAATATGCTGTTTATAACGGTTAATAAGCAAAAAGGAATAACCGACACAGAAAGAAGTGAAAGCAACGGAGCTCCAATCATGGCTGAGCTGTCGTTAAATAAAAGAACAAGAATGTCCTTTGAAAAGAAAAGATAAGCGGCAAAAGCAGGAAAAGATACCGTTGAAGTTAGGATCAGTACCGAGTGACATATCTCATTAAATTCCGTTTGATTTCCGGATGCGAATTTTTCGGTAAGGTGAGGAATCGATGCCGTACCTAAAGGTGTTATCAATGCTATAATGAGATTAAGCATAGGCACGGCAAGTGTCGTAAAATTACCGTATAACGCTATCGCCTCGGAGCTTGACATTCCAAAATTCAAAAGTCTTTTCATTATAAGTCCAAGGTCAATGATATTCGTCATTCCCATTATAGCGGAGCTGAGTGTGATAGGTATTGATATTCTAACAACCTTTTTAAACAATTCTGATGATTTTATATCACATCTCTGCCCTGTTTTTTCTTCCTTATTCTCACGTTTGGTGCAAATCGATAAAAAAACAACGCCAATAAAAGTTCCAAGAGTAACTCCCAGCACAGTAAATGCCGACACCATATGAACGGGCAAGCTTTTTCTCACGGCAAGCAACGCAAAGCTTAGTCCGAAAACGAACTTGATCACGCCTTCAATCACCTCGGATATCGCAATATCACGCATTCTATGCCTACCGTTTAAATAACCACGCAAAACACCTGAAGCCGAAACGAAAGTCAATGATGGCGCAATACAAAAAAGTGAAAAGGAAGATAATGAGTTCCCGATCACATCTGCAAAAAAAGACGAAAACAACATCAAAAGACCGCTAAATATTACTCCGATAATAACGTAGACTTTTAATGACGTTGATAATATTCTGTTTACTGCTTTTTCTTCTCCTTTTGCCATTGCTTCCGTAACAGTTATAGAAACAGCCCGCGGTACACCACTCGTACACAACATATAAAAGAAAGCAAAAACAGAATATGCCGAATTGAAGTAACCCATTCCCTCGTCACCCAGAATGTGAGATAAGGGCATCTTATATATAAAACCTATAATCTTTACTATTATGACCGAAAGAGTCAGAGCAAATGCTCCGCCAATTAAACTGTCTTTTCTCTTTTCCTCATTATTTATTTTAACCATAACTTACCTCAAATAACTTATGCTATTAAAACTTATTTTTACGGTTAAAAAAATATGACCAAAGGAAATTACAAAAAATACGGTAGAGATACTGTGCAGATACACGATCTCTACCGTTCTTATTTATTATATAATACTACTCAAGCTTTTGACTATTTGTCTTCAGATAAAAAGAACTCCATTATTTTTTCTCTTATAGGAGGCTTTGCCTCGGGACTTCCCGCTGCCGCGAGCTCATGCTCTCTTAAATATTCATAAGGATATTTAGGAGAAAACAGACGTTCAATGCGCTTAGGCTTAATTCCATCCTCATCTGTTATTACAAGCTTTGTGACTGCGCCTGCTCCAACCGCAAATATAGTTTGCGTTTCTTCCATCATATAGACGTTGTAGAGTCCCTCGTGTCCTTCTTTGGCAAATCCTACGTTTTCGAGATTACCGACTGTATTCTTTTGCCTGTACATATAGTAGGGCTTGTAACCCGCAAATTTTGTTTTTATCTGCGAATACGAAACAGATTTTACCGCATCACCGCCCGAAACAGAATATATATTCGAATTATTCTTCAGCGCATCAGATGCTTTTTTAACACAAAACGTATGTACGGTAATATTTGTAGGATCAAGTTCTATGATCTTATCAACAGTTTCGGAAAAATTACGGAAATCATCCCCCGGAAGTCCTGCAATAAGATCTACGTTTATATCCTTGATTCCGCTTTCTTTTGCAATTTTATATGCTTTAAAGAAGTCCTCGGTCGTATGACGTCTTCCGATTTCTCTGAGAACGTCATCGTTAAGAGTTTGCGGATTTACGCTGATTCTGGTAACACCGTATTTTTTAGCAACAGCGAGCTTTCCCTCAGTTATAGTGTCGGGGCGTCCTGCTTCAAGTGTAAATTCAGCAAGCGAAGCCGTATCTATCCTTGAAGAAATTTTCGACAAAAGCTTATCAAGCTGCTGCTCCGAAAGAGTCGTAGGCGTGCCACCGCCAATATAAACGGTTGAAAGCTTCATTCCGAGCTTTGCAATGGTATCAAAGGTATCATCAAGATCAACGCAAAGCGCATCTATATAAGGATCAATCAAGGAAAGCAATCTCGGTGTTGTATATGATACAAAGCTGCAATACGAGCATCTTGTAGGACAAAACGGTATTGATACGTAAAGCGAGCATTCATTGTTCGAAGAGCGCTTCAGAATCTTCATCTCAAGAGAAGCAACAGAAACCGCCAGCGCCGCTTTTTGAGGATTCAGAAAGTACTCATCTCTGAGTATTCTTTTGCTCTTGGTTATACCGTTTCCCTCGCGGATAAGCGCGCTTGCAATCTTCGCAGGACGAACACCCGTCAAAATTCCCCACGGCGGTATATGCCCGAGCAACTCCTTACCTGCGGAAAACAATGCCCTGCCAACGGCAATTCCCTCGTGCGTTGCTATAGATACATTCTCATCCGCGGAAACGCTTGCGGTAGCATCGCAAACCTTATCGTTAAGCTTCATTGAAACGTATGCCGTGACTCCGCCGTCAGCATCGGGATATACGTTAACGCTTACTTCCGGAATTCCCTCACCGCCTTCTTCGTTCTCGCCGAACGTAGCTCCCGGGAAAAAGACCATGCAAAGCGTTTGCACGTAATACCTGTTTATATTTCCGTCTATTTTAAGAACCATATAAACTTTACCTTTCGATCTTAATCAGTTCTTTTTTGTATAAAGCACTTTTGAATTCATAACGATGGTTACAGGACCGTCAGTTGACATCTCCGTTCTCATATCAGCTCCGAAAACACCGCTTTCACACTTTTTCACCTTGCTACCCATAAGTTTAAGAAAATATTCATAAAGTCGGTTAGCCTCATCGGGAGCTGCGCCGCCAAAATAATCGGGACGATTTCCGTGCGCGTAATTTGCATTAAGAGTGAAGTTGGATACTACTAACGCTTCTCCGCCTACATCATTAACGGAAAGGTTCATTTTTCCGGCTTCGTCGGAGAATATTCTCAGCTTGGAAATTTTATCGGCAAGAAGCTCCGCATCCTTTTCGCTATCGTCCTTTTCAACACCGAGAAGGATATATAGACCGTGTCCTACGCTTCCCGAGAGTACGCCATCGGCATAAACTGTGGCATTATTAATTCTTTGAAGAACTGCAATCATAATTTATTCTCACTTTTAATTTGAAAATCCTCTGCTGACAGAAACAACCGATTTAAGCGAACGAAGCTTTGAAACGATCGATTCATAGTGAGCAGTATTCTTACATCCGACAGTAAGATTTACAAGCACGTTACCGTTTTTCTGCATCTGTGTATTAATAGAAGTGATCGATACTTTCATATCCGCTAAAGCGACGGATATTGATGCGATAACACCGATTCCGTCCTCAACGACGATCTGAAGCATAGCTTCATAAATATCTGACGATTGCGCACTTTGAGTAGCGGGGGTGTCCCATTCTGCTTTAACCCAACGAGAAAGATTCTCTTCATTCCTCCTCGAAAGCGTTACGTTGGGACAGTCGGATTTATGAACCGAAACGCCAAATCCTCTCGTAATAAATCCAACTATCTTATCACCCGGTAATGGGTTACAGCACTTCGAGAACTTAACCTGACAACCGTGCTCGCCGTCAATAATAATACCGCCCGTCGAACGAAGTCTATTACTCTTTGTAGCAAGCTTAACCTGAGAAACCTCATCCTCTGTTGTCATCTGAGCGGCAGAATCGGCTGCGGTGATCTTTTCAAACTCTTCTCTCATCTTTGGCAAAAATCTCGAAAGTGAGATTCCGCCGAAGCCGATAGTATTATAGAAGTCGTCGGGATCCTGAATACCTACTCTCCTTGCAATAAGAGTGATAACCTCTTCTATCTGCTCTTCGGTAAAGTTCTTACCGATCTTACGAATTTCCTTTTCAACCTCAGCCTTGCCGACCTGAATGTTCTCTGCTCTTTTTTCTTTTTTAAACCATTGACGGATCTTGCTTCGTGCAGCGCCCGTCTTAACTATCTTAAGCCAATCTCGGCTGGGGCCCTTTGATGACTGCGACGTTATTATTTCGATAATGTCACCGTTTTGGGGAACCTTATCTATCGGAACGATAACTCCGTTTATCTTAGCTCCCATCATCTTATTACCTACGGCAGAGTGTATTGCATAAGCAAAATCTATCGTAGTAGAGCCGAGAGGCAGAGATATAACGTCACCCTTTGGAGTGAAAACAAACGTTTCATCGTGGAAAATATCCGTTTTGAATGAGCGCATAAATTCATCGGGATCTCTGGTATTCTCATCCGATTCGAGAAGCTGAGCTATCCAACGAAGCTTCTCATCAATTTCAGCACCCGATTTGCTTCCTGACTTATATTTCCAATGCGCGGCAAGACCGTATTCAGCTTCCTCGTGCATCTGCGTTGTTCTTATCTGCACCTCGAAGGGAATACCGTTATTTCCTATAACCGTCGTATGAAGAGAGCGGTAAAGGTTAGGCTTAGGAGTCGAAATATAGTCCTTGAATCTTCCCGGAACAGATTTAAACATTTCATGCACAAGTCCGAGCGCCGTATAGCATTCAAGCTCGTTATCAACGATAACTCTTACTGCATAAAAATCATATATTTCATCAAAAGCTTTACCGAACGTATACATTTTACGGTAAAGACTGTAAACCGATTTTATTCTGCCCTCGAGAGTAAAATGAATATTATTTTCAAGAAGCTTTTCCGAAAGCTCTTTTTTAGCGTCGTGCAAAAAGTCGCGGCTGATACCGTACTTTGTTTTAATCGCTTCCTCTACCTCGGAATAGCCGACGGGATCAAGATAAAACAAGCTCAAGTTTTCAAGCTCTTGCTTAATTCTCTGCATACCGAGGCGGTGAGCCAAGGGCGCATAGATATACATTGTTTCAAGAGCAATGGCTCTTTGCCTGTCCTCTTTCTTTGCTGAAAGCGTACGCATATTATGAAGTCTGTCGCACAGCTTGATAAAGATAACGCGGATATCCTTATTCATCGCAAGAAGCATCTTACGTATATTCTCGATATGCGCCTCTTCCTTATCTGCGACCTGAACCTGTATAATCTTCGTCAGACCGTCAACGAGCATAGCAACGTCTTTACCGAAAAGCGTTGCCAAAATATTGAGATCCGTCTTATCAGCGCAATCCTCTACCGTATCGTGCAAAAGAGCTGCCGCAATAGAATCGGTATCAAGTCCCAGCTCGGCAACTATCGTCGCAACCGCAACGGGATGACTTACGTACGGCTCGCCGCTCTGTCTGTACTGTCCCTCGTGCATTTCAGCGGAATAAAGGAAAGCTTTATTAATTTTTTCGTAATCGTAATTTCTGTCGTTACCGCGAATAACGTCAAGTAACGGCTTTATCAATTCATTCAAATTATCCATATATTAATTATTTTGCTGAGTTCTCAGCCTTCTTAAAAGATTAGATTTTTCAAGCTCCGCCTTACCGGATCTGTATTGCATGCTGAAGCGGTAAACGTCCTCACCGACCTCGACTATTCCGATTATATTCAGCTCCTGCATTACTTTAATAATTACAAGAAGCTTTATGTAACCAATACTGCTTCCTCTAAATCCGGAAAGCTTATACAAAATATCGCGCACAGACAGAACCTCATTGCCACATCTTACAGATGAAACGAGGAATCTGTATACATTCGCAAAATCCTCTCTTGACGGAATCACGTTTTCGCTTTGCTCAAATCTTGCTCCGCTCCATATTTCCGAAAATCTTTGAATTTCGGCATTCATACGCGAGCGCAAAGCTTCGGATTGCTTGATATCTCTGATGATAAGCTGAGCATTTCTTCTGCCCGACCATTCGTTGACATCAAGATTGAAAAGAACGTCTACCTTATCGCCGACGTATATATCAAGCGTATCGGGATTGCAAGAGAAGAACATTCCGACAACAACGTTTTTTCCATCGGTAAACGCAAGTCTGGTATGCTTTCCTTCACTCACGGGAGCAATCTCGGTAAGAGTAATATCCTTTAAAACGAAGCTCGGAACGGGGTTGCTCACACCGTAAGGCTCAAGTATTCTCAAGTCATCGGCAAGCGAAAGATTTACGTCTGAAAGAGATATCTCTATGTCAGCTTCTACAGTTGGAATCATATTTTCTTCACTGAGCGTTTCTTTTGCGTACTCATTTATTTTGCGTCTGAATGCATCGAGATTAGCTCTCGTTACCGAAAGTCCTGCTGCAAGCTCATGCCCACCGAACTTAACAAGCTCATCCTGACAATGGCACAACGCATCAACAAGATTCATTCCCTTAATGCTTCTTCCCGAGCCCTTTCCAATATCATCGGGCATTGGAACGTCACCCTCGTTACCTTCGAAGGATATGAGAATAGATGGCCTTGAATACTTTTCGGTAATTCTTGAAGAAACTATACCGATAACTCCGTGATGCCAATTATCGGCATCAAGCACGATTACAGGCATTTTGTCGTATCCGAATTTTTCTATCTTTTTGTATGCTTCCTCAATTATTCTGTTTTCTTCATTCTGACGCTCTCTGTTTGCATCGCAAAGATCGTTTGCAATTCGGTATGCCTTCTCGTAATCTTCGGTCAAAAACAGTTCGACAGCCATTCCCGCCGTTCTGATTCTGCCCGCAGCATTGATCCTCGGAGCAAGAGTAAAACCTATATAGCTTGAGGATATTTTGATTTGCTTTCTTTTATTTGCAAAGCGTTGCGCCTCGTTTTTACCCGATGATGCTTCTATAAGTGCCGCAAGTCCAAGTCTCGGTGATTTTTCCATCTTTTTCAAACCGTAGCTTACGATAAGACGGTTCTCTTCTTTTATTGGCATGACGTCTGCTATTGTTCCGATAGCAACGAGATCTGCATATTCGGAAACGATAGAAAGCGCCGATTCCGCTCTTGATTTACCCGTGAATCTCTCCTCACAGGCGCACAAAAATTTAAATACTACACCGACGCCCGCCAACTCCTTGAACTTTGATTTACAATCGGGACGGTGAGGGTTAACGACAGCGCACGCTTCGGGTAGCACCTGACGGCATTCATGGTGGTCGGTAATGAGAAAATCAACACCGATACTCTTTGCAAAAGCCACTTCGACATCTGCGGTAATACCGGTATCAACGGTGATGATAAGATTTGTTCCAGACTCCGCAATCGCAGAAATCGCCGTTTCTGAAACACCGTAACCTTCGCCTATGCGGTTCGGGATATAGTAGTCCACCTCAAGACCAAGAGATCTGAGGTACAGATAGAGTGTACATACTGACGTTACTCCGTCAACGTCATAGTCCCCATAAACTGTGACCTTCTCTTTTCTTTCGACAGCTAATGCCAATCGTTCAACCGCCTGTGACATATCTGCCATTTCATACGGATCAGTGAGAATTTCCGATTCCATATACAAAAATTTCTTTGCGGAAGCTACGTCACGGTAACCTCTGCAATAAAGAAGATTTGCTATAATAGCGTTTATACCGAGTTCCTCAGAAATCTTACTGACAGATTCAAGAGTATCTTCGGTAGCAGCATTTTTAATCAGCCATTTCTTCTCCTTCATTTTGTTTTTTTTCATTATTTTTTAACCATCAGCTGAGCAAAAGCTCACCTTTCAATTTAATAATCAACATAAGGAGCAGTATCAAATTCTATTTGATGCCGCCCTATTTATACGAAGTCAGATTTATGCCGTAAGGACGAATTTGACTTCTAAAAATTCGGTCTTGATTTCACCCGATATCAGTTAGACGATTTGTATTTTTTCATTATTGCCAAAGCTGTGCGGATGCCGTCAATTGCGGCACTTGTAATTCCACCCGCATAACCTGCGCCTTCACCTGCAGGATAAAGATTATCATATCCTATTGCAAGACGTGTTTCATCGTTTCTTAAGATGCGGAGGGGGGCGCTGGTACGTGTTTCAGCGCCTGTAAGTATAGCATCACGGTCTGCAAAACCGTGTATTTTTCTGTCAAAATCATAAATTGCGTTCTTTATAGAATCGCAAACGAGTGACGGTAAATAATCATATGGTGAAGCAAGCTTAACGCCGCAACCTCCCATATATGTCGGCAAAACGCCGCTCGGCTCACGCGAAAGCTTCCCCTCGGCAAAATCACCGAAGGTTATTATAGGCGCGGAATAGTCTTTTCCTCCCGCGGCAAAAGCGGCTCTCTCGATTTTTCTCTGAAATTCTATAGCCGAGCGAGGGTCGCTTCCGTAATCCTCACGGAATATTGAGCATACAACGGCGCTGTTGGAATTTCTTCCGTCACGCCTACTTTCACTCATGCCGTTTACAACGACTCCGCCCGTTTCACTTGCAGCGGCAACAACTTCACCGCCGGGACACATACAAAAAGTATAAACGCCGCGTTCCTTGGTGTTATACGAAAGAGCATATTCGGCATGACCGAGATTCTTATCCCCTGCCATTTTTCCGTACATACCTTTATCAATGGTTTCGGTAAGATGCTCAATTCTCATTCCTACCGAAAAATTCTTTGCTTCTATCGCAAGATTGTTTCCGATCAAGATTTCATAGGTATCTCTTGCGCTATGTCCTAATGCCAAAACAAGCGCTCCTACGTTGAGCTTTCCGTTAACCGTCGTTATTGAGGAAATATTGGTCGACTTAAAGTCCGCACCTGTAAACGCCGTATGGAATCTTACCTCTCCGCCAAGCTCCTCTATCCTTGCGATCATTTTATCTATAACGCCGCAAAGCACGTCTGTTCCGATATGAGGCTTTGCTTGATAAAGTATTTCCTCCGGAGCTCCGAATTCAACGAACTTGCCCAGAACGTAAAGCGACATACCGTCATTAATTCTGGTAATCAGCTTTCCGTCGGAGAACGTTCCTGCGCCGCCTGCCCCAAACTGTATATTGGTATTTGTATTAAGAATACGCGTTTTCTTGAATTTTTCGATTTCTTGTACTCTCTCGGAAACAGATCCGCCTCTTTCGATCACTATCGGTGCATATCCGTTTTCTGCAAGCATTAAAGCACAGAAAAGACCGCAAGGTCCGGATCCTACGACAACGGGACGCGCTTTTAACGGTTCATTACCATATATAGGCTTGGGTATCTCGCTTTTTTCAACGCATGCCCCTGCAGCAGAAAGACATTTTTCGGTGACGTTAGAAAAAACAGCCGATACAAAAACAGAGTAGACAAATTTAATGTTATCCCTCATCCTTGCATCAATACTTTTTCTGTAAATTCTGAAAGCCGCATCGGAAAATTTTATACCCGCTTTCCGCAGTCTGCTCTCAGCAACTGAAAACGCCTCTTGAACAGAGGCGTCAGTTGGCAATTTTACATTGTTAATGATTAAATTCTGAGTTTTTGAACTCATTATTCCTCCAAAATCTAAAGCAAGCTAAATTTATAGATTAAGTCTCGAAAGCATTGAAAGAGTCACCGTCAATACCTCTCGGGATACAATGTTAACGTAAAGCCAAAAGATGGTTGCGCACAAAAGGCTGAGCAAACCTATAAGATAAGTTCCTATCCTGATACCAAATATTTTTTTGCCATATGTGCTCGAGGAAGGAACTACCGTATCGCGCTCAGATTTGTCCTTAACCCATGCGCGAAGAAGAAAGCTTCTTAAAGTATCGGGTGTATAATTTCTTGTAAGAGTGCAATCGGAGGCAACGGAAATAACACCTGTTTCCTCGGATACAACGATAATAACCGCATCACTTATCTCACTCATTCCTATCGCGGCTCTGTGTCGCGTACCGAGATCACCGTCGATATCCTGACGCCTTGTCAGCGGTAAAAGACATCCCGCGGCAACTATTCTTGCCTCGTCGATCACTACAGCACCGTCGTGAAGAGGGGCCTTGTTAAAGAACAAATTACGTACTAAAAACGAATTAACATCCGCATTTATTGAAACACCCGTTTGAACAACGTCGTCAAGAACCGTATTCCTTGAAAGAACGATCAATGCACCCGTCTTGGTTCTTGAAAGATCGCTGACCGCGGCGCAAATATCGTCAACAGCCTTATAATATAGCTGCTGCTTTTTCTTTTGATCGCCAAAACTAAGTATGCTCTTAAGAGGACCCGATCCAATACGTTCAAGCGCCTCTCGCAACTCCGGCTGGAAAATAATGATAAGAGCTATTACTCCAATCTCAAATATTTTAGAGAATATAAACGAAGTTCCGTTAAGCGCAAAAGCCGTCGAAACAAACCATATAACAAGACATATGCCTATGCCCAAAAGAAGAGCTCCGCCTTTTTTGCTCTTAAAAAATCTGAAAACGCAAAGAAACAAAAATGACAGAACGAGTATATCTATCGCATCCGAAATACCAAATGAAGAAAACGAATTCTTTATGTTTGCCCAAAGCTCGCTAAAATTCATTCCGTTCTTCGGTGCGGCAGTATCAAGTAAAAAATTCATACCGACCTCAATATTTTATATCTAAACGCAAGCATGCGAAATTTTTATATATAAAGTATAACACACATTTTTTATAATTGCAATGCCTTTTTTTGAGTTTTTTGACTTTTTTTCAGACTTTTTTTAGCACGGTGTCGGGTCTAACGGATATTTTTTTTGCATTTTTCTCGATATCTATTGACTTATTGCAAATAATCTGTTATAATCTGTCCCAGATGATACACTTTTCAAAAGGCGGTGAATAATGAATTCCGAGATAATTAGTTTTGCAAAAGAACTTTTTCCTTTTAAGAATATGAAAGAAAAAAACTTACAAAGCGTCCTATCCGAAATAGACGCTTCCGTATGTTCTTTTCAAAAGGGAGAAACCGTTTTCTCCAAGGAAAGCTACCGTAAGACCGTCGGTTTTATTATGGACGGAGAATGCGAGGTTGAAAGGGAGCGAGCGGACGGTGACTGCATTTCACTGAATACTCTTGGAAAGTATGCTTCATTCGGGATACTCTCTGTTTTTTCTAAGGAAGCTGAATTTCCAACGGTAATTAAAGCCGTCAAAGCTTCAAGGGTTATGTTCATTAGCGGAGATGATATGATCGCTATCATAAAAAAATACCCTACCGTTTCGATGAACGTTATCACCTTTCTTTCGGGAAGAATTGCCTTCCTTAATAAAAAGGTGGAAACCTTCTCGGGAAAAAGCACGGTTGATAAGCTCGCAACTTATCTTTTAACCAAATACAAGGAGCTCGGCAACGAGATCACCGTCACCAGAACAAAGCTTTCTGCCGAGATCGGCGTAGGAAGAGCTTCGCTTTACCGCGATCTTGATTGCCTTGAAAGTAAAGGTGTTATCAGAACAGAACAAAAAAAGATTATTATAATTTGCCCCGAGGGGCTCGAAAGGATGCTAAAATGAAAAAGATTATTGCACTTGTACTCACACTCACATTCACACTCCTCTCTCTTGCTTCCTGTAAAAGAGACGATACAAAAATCAACATCGGCGTTATGAGCGGTCCTACCGGAATGGGTATGGCGAAGCTTATGAATGACGAGGGCGCAGAGAGCGAAAAATACGAATTTGAAATTTACTCGGATCCAACCAACGGCACAACCGACCTTATGTCAAAAAAGCTCGATATGCTTTGCCTTCCCACTAATGCTGCCGCAAATCTTTTCACTAAACAGAAAAACATATCCGTAATAGCAATAAACTGCCTCGGTTCACTTTATCTCCTTGCAAATAACGAAACAGAGATAAATTCTATTAAAGACCTCGAGGGAAAAACCATTTATTCCAGCGTTGCAACATCTACAACAAAGCCAATTATTGATTTTATCCTTAAGGAAAACGGCGTAAACGCAACGGTTGAGATCGAAAAGGATCACGATACCCTCGTTGCAAAGCTTGCGTCAAAGGAAGTTAACATTGCCGTTCTTCCCGAACCCAAAGTTACCGCAGCTCTTATAGCTAACAAAGATTATTCGGTCAAGCTCAATCTTTCCGAAGAATGGAGCAAGGTTTCCGATACGCCTCTTACAATGGGTTGCATCGTCGTAAGAAATGATTTTCTTGAAGAACACAAATCGGTCGTTGATTCGTTCCTTAAGGATTATAAAGCATCTATTGACTTTATCAATGATAAAAACAACAATGCAAACGCAGCCGAGATGATAGTAAGCGCGGGCGTTCTTCCCAAGCTTCCCGTAGCAAAAGGTGCTTTGAATAATCTTTACGGTTCGATCGTTTATATAGAAGGTGATGAAATGAAAAACGCGCTCAAGGCATTCTATACTGCTATAGGATTGGCTCAGCCCGATGAAGCTTTCTATTATGAAAAGTAAGAAAAAAGTAATTTTCACTGTCTTATCGATATTATTTTGGTTTCTTGCTTGGGAGTTACTTGCTCTTTTAATTGATATTTCGATTGTACTGCCCGGTCCTAGCGAGGTTATAGTATCACTCGGTAATCTTGTTATAACCTTATCGTTCTGGAAAATACTGCTTTTTTCGTTTATCAGAATAATAATCGGTTTTATTATAGGAGTCGTTTTGGGTATTGCCCTTGCGATCCTATGCAACAGCAGCTCGGTAGCGATGCATCTGTTTTCTCCTGTTATGACGATTATAAGAGCGACACCTGTTGCATCGTTCATTATGGTGCTCTGGCTTATTATCGGAAGCAATCTGGTTCCGTCTGCCATTACCGTTCTAATGGTCACGCCTATAATCTGGCAAAATCTTATAGACGGATTTTCCGCGATAGACAAAAATCTTGACGAGGTATGTACGTCATTTGAGATTTCGGCGGCAAAGCGATTCAAAATACTCATTGCTCCGACACTGACAAGATTTCTCATCCCCGCGATAATCACCTCGGCGGGCTTAGGCTGGAAATCCGGTATTGCCGCTGAAATAATAGCCTACACGAGTAATTCCATCGGAAAAGAAATATTCCTTTCTAAGAGTTTTCTCGAAAGTGCAGAAATGCTCGCTTGGACTCTTGTTGTTATTATCCTTAGCCTCTCATTCGAATTTGTTATTTCTTATTTAGGAAAGAAGGTGTCGAATAATGCCGCTTATGCTGAAAAAAATAACTAAAAGCTTCGAACAAAAAATTCTTTTTTCCGATTTTAATTATACGTTCGGTGAAAACGGAATTTACGCAATTACCGGTGAAAGCGGTATAGGAAAAACAACACTTTTACGAATGATTGCAGGTTTGGACAATGATTACAGCGGAGAGATCTTCGGCGGCGGTTTTGCCAATACTTCATTCTGCTTTCAAGAGCACAGACTATTCCCGACGCTGACCGCGATTGATAATATTCTTGAGGTTTCATTTAAAGAAAAAGATGACAAAGCAAAATCAAAAGCATACGAAATTATGAAAAGACTTCGCTTCACCGAGGATGATATGAAGCTGTATCCACATGAATTATCGGGCGGTATGCGGCAAAGGGTTGCTTTCGCCAGAGCAATACTGAGGGATTCAAAAATATTGATTCTCGATGAGGCAACAAAGGAGCTTGATCCCACTCTTGCGGATATCGTGCTCGATATTATCAAAGAACAAAGCAAGAGCCGACTTGTTATTATTGTTACTCATAAGGAAGCGGAAATAACCGAGCTTGGAGCAACAAGAATTCATTTAAACTAAAGTCAAAAACTATATTTTCGAACTTCGAAGCATAGAATTTTAAAAGCAAAAAATGGGTAGACGTACTGATTTTTTCAATACATCTACCCACTTTTTTTGATGTTTTTTTAAAACGTTAGCTCCTATTTTTTATCACTTTTTTTGCTGCTGATACCAATATCATTTTCGATAATAGAAGCACGAATAATCGACTCTGTACCAAATTTCTGCCTTATTTTATCAACGGCAATTTCCTTTTTCTCGATTTTCTTGCGTTCTTCTCGCTTCTCGGAGCCAAAGAAATCCATTTGCTCAAAAACAGAGTCTGCGCGAACCAGGTTTGTTGCCGTTACGGTGATCATTCGTATTGGTCTTTCCGCACTCCATTCACGGCAAAGTATCTTATACGCAACGTCGGCTATCTCGGATGAGATATCGGTAGGTGCATCTGTCGGCGCGTTCCTCTGAATCGTCCTCAAATACTCGTCCTTGATACTTAGCTGAACGGTGGAGCACTTTAACCCCCGTATACGAAGCTTAGTTCCGATCTCCTCGGAAAGATATTTTATTCCCGTCAGGCATTCTTCTCTTCCGACAAGATCATGCTTGAAAGTAAAGCCGTTGCCTATGCTTTTCGCGTCAGCTCTGTCGGTCGCTTCTACGGGTGAAGAATCCTCCCCCCTTGCATACTCGGAAAGCATTCCGCCCATTTTACCGAATTTTAAGATTAAAAGCTCACGGCTAGCTTCTGCAAGATCTCCAATAGTTTTTATACCAAGGTGAAAAAGCGCATCTGCCGTCCTTTTTCCGACGAATAACAAATCCGATACAGACAATGGATAAACTATTTCCTTATAGTTATCTCGGCTTATAACCGTAGTTGCATCAGGCTTTTTGTAGTCACTTCCAAGCTTGGCGAATACCTTGTTAAAGGAAATGCCGACGGAAACGGTAATCCCCAGCTCGCGTTTTATATCACTTCTGATTTTCTCCGCGATTTCAAACCCATCGCCGAAAATACCGCTTGCCGTAACGTCGAGCCAACTTTCATCTATTCCAAACGGCTCTATCATATCCGTATATCTTGAATATATTTCATTCGCCTTTTGCGAATACTCAACGTATTTGTCATAATGTGGCTTAGCCAAAACTAAATTCGGACATTTTTTCTTCGCTGCAAAAACGGTTTCCGCAGTTTTTATATCGTATTTTTTTGCAAGCTCATTTTTCGCGAGAATTATACCGTGCCTGTTTTCAATACTACCCGAAACAGCCATTGGAACGTTTCTGTATTCCGGATTAAGCACAGTTTCCACCGAAGCGAAAAAAGAATTGCAATCACAGTGCAAAATAATTCTGTCTTTCATCTTAAATATCTCTCGGACGTTCCTTGTGCGAAGCTACGCCTTCCTTAAGAGAAAACCAGAATTCCGCACCGCTTTCACCGGGTGAATCGGCACTTATCTGTTCGCCGTGAGCGTCAATTATCGTTTTGCAAATATAAAGACCAAGTCCGACACCGCTCTTATCGAGTCCGCGGCTCTTGTCCGTTTTATAAAATCTGTCAAAAATAAACGGTAATTCTTCTTTTGGAATGCCCTGCCCTTCATCATAAACCGAAAGCCTGATTTTTTTATTTGAAGTTCTTGTTATATGGATCGCGAGCTTTCCGCCTTCCCTTGAAAACTTTATTGCGTTATGCATCAAATTATAAACCACCTGGTGGATAGCATCCTTATCTGCTACGACAAACATAGAATCTTCATCGGTTTCGAAAATTACGTCGAGATTTTTATCTCCTATCTTTTGCTCGAAGGATATAAGGATGACTCTCGCCATTTCAGCAATATCGAAGCTTACGAAGTTAAACTTACGTTCACCCGACTCAAGTCTTGAAATGTCAAGAAGATCTGCAACAAGCCTAGAAAGTCTGTGCACCTCCGCGGAAATTACCCCAAGATAGTAATCATGCTTCTCGGGAGGAATGGCTCCTGAAGTAATACCGTCTATAAATCCCGCTATCGTGGTCATTGGAGTTCTTAAATCGTGAGAAACGTTCGCGAGGAAGGAGTTTCTCATTTTTTCAAAGTTATCAAGCGACTCAGCCATATTATTAAAAGCTTCGCCCAGCTCGGCTATTTCGTCATGACCGCATACTGTTACTCGGGTGCTGAAATCACCCTTTGCAAACTTCTTCGTCGCTTTGGTCATATTCTTAAGAGGGTTTATTACACGCTCTGTAATAAGATACAGCGCAACAACGGCAGCAAGCATTACCCAAAGAGAGCTGTTTATAATAGTTTTTCTTGCCGCCAGCACCATCGAATCCTCTTGAGTTGTGGATATAAGCGATATTGCGTATCCCGTATGCTTATCCCCCGAAAAGATTTCTTTGGCACACATACGGTAGTTCTCATTACCTATAACCTCGGCTCTTCCGTTATAAAGAAGGTAATCTCGCCCTTCCTTATCTTTTTGGTGCGTAAAGTTCTCTTTTATATTGAGGCTTCCGAGATCTTCATCGTGCCATAGCATCGGAAGTACGTCATCGCCCACTTTATGAGTTTTGACGGTCGTTAAAAGTATCTTGCCGTCAACGTCGGTAAGCAATATTTTTACATTTTTATACTCCAACAATATCGGCGCCAAAATCTCCATTGTGATCGGTGCTTCAAGCGCCGTATCGATTTCACCGTACGTAGAACATTGCTTGGATATTTTTACTATAGCATTGACAAGCGACTCCTGCTTGCTATCCATTACGTACGCTCTTATCGTAGTTGTTATTATGCTGGATAAAATGACAAAGCTTATTAACAAAATAATAACGAAAGCGGTTAAGTATTTCGCAAACGTGCTTTTAAACAATTTTTTGCTCCTGTCTTTGTGTTTTTTTCTATTATACAACAAATCATATCAATAAGTCAAATATTTTTTGTTAATAACATTGACTAAAATATTTTTTTGTGCTAAAATATAATTTGCTATAAATTTTAGATATTTGAAAGAGGTAAATTACTATGACAGTTACAAGATTTGCGCCCAGCCCCACAGGCTATATGCATATAGGTAATCTCAGAACAGCGCTCTACTCATACCTCATCTCTAAGCACGATGACGGTAAATTCATCTTAAGAATCGAGGATACCGATCGCGAGCGTCTTGTTGAAGGTGCTACCGATATTATTAAATCTACTCTGGCAATTACCGGTCTTGGATATGACGAGGGTCCGGACGTTGGCGGTGATCACGGTCCTTACGTTCAGAGCGAGCGTAAGCCTATCTATATGGAATATGCCAAGAAGCTTGTTGACGCAGGACATGCTTACTATTGCTTCTGCACGAAGGAAAGACTTGAGGAGCTTCACAACGAGGATGCTCTCGGCGGATATGACAGACATTGCAGAAATCTTTCCAAGGAAGAGATTGAAAAGAATCTCAACGCAGGCGTACCTTACGTTATCAGACAAAAAATGCCTCTTGATGGCGTGACAACTTACTACGATTCTGTATTCGGTGAGATTTCAATGAACAATTCCGAGCTTCAGGATCAAATCCTTATGAAAGCAGACGGTTATCCTACTTATAACTTTGCTCACGTAATCGACGACTACTTGATGGGTGTTACTCACGTTGTAAGAGGTTCGGAGTATCTTACGTCAACCCCTAAATACGTGCTCCTTTACGATGCCTTCGGTTGGGAACGCCCGAACTATGTTCATCTTCCCCTTCTTATGGGTAAAAACGCAGACGGTACAGTGTCCAAGCTTTCAAAGCGTCACGGCGCTGTTTCATTCCAAGATCTCATCGATGACGGATATCTCCCCGAGGCTATCGTTAACTATATCGCGCTTCTCGGCTGGTGCCCCAAAAATTCCGAGAGCGAATTCTTTACTCTGGATGAGCTTAAAGCAGTATTCACGATTGACGGAGTTTCTAAATCTCCCGCGGTTTTCGACTTTGAAAAGCTCCTTTGGTTCAACGGTGAGTATATCCACAAGCTTGATGATGAAGAGTTTAAAATGCTTTCCGCAAGATTTATAAAAACCGAGATTCCCGCAAACATCAACAGAAACAAGATGCTTGAGCTTCTTAAAACACGAATTTCAAAGTTCACCGAGCTTGATGAAAAAATGGAATTCTTTATCACTCTTCCCGAATACGATACCGAATTATTCTACAATAAAAAGAACAAGATCGCAGACCTTGAGGTAGTCAAAACCGTCCTCGAAGCTGCCAAGGAAACTCTCTGCTCTGTAAATTCGTTTGACAACGACAGTTTATTTGCTGCGCTTATGCCCCTTTCCGAAAAACTCGGTCTTAAGACAGGTGCTATTATGTGGTGCATCCGAATCGCCGTTTCCGGAATGGCTGCTACTCCCGGAGGAGCTACGGAAATTATGGAAGTTATCGGCAAGGAAGAATCTCTTGCGAGAATTGATAAGGCGTTGGCAAAGCTTTAATTATTATTATTATTTTTAAATGCTCTATGAGGTAAAAAGATGGCATTTGATATTTCCGATAAAATCAGAGATTATTTCCCTACTTTTTCAAAGGGACAAAAGAAGATTGCTGCTGCCATAATCAGTGATTACGACAAGGTTGCTTATATGACTGCGTCTAAGCTCGGCCGCTTCGTCGGCGTCTCGGAATCGACGGTAGTAAGATTTGCAACCGAACTTGGTTATATCGGTTATGCAGATTTTCAAAAGGCAGTTCAGGAGCTTGTCAGAGCTAAATTGACGCCTAATCAAAGAATTGAAATTACTAAGCAAAGAATGTCTCGCGGAAATATCCTCGAGAACGTAGCGGATGCTGATATAGCAAAGATACGAACAACTTTCGATAAGCTTGATAAGGAAGCTTTCTACAACTCTATAGATGCTATTCTTTCTGCTAAAAGAATATACGTTATGGGCGCGAGAAGTTCCGAGTCATTGGCTATGATATTAAAATACAACCTTTCGCTCATATTTGATAATATTACCCTCGTTGCTCCAAAATCTACCGCGGAAGTCTTTGAACAAATGTTTTCTATCGGAGAGAATGATCTTTTGATAGCATTCTCCTTCCCCCGCTATTCATCAAAAATGGTTAATGCTGTAAAATTTGCTAAACAGAACAAGGCGAAGGTAATAGTATTTACAGACTCGTATCATTCTCCTCTCGCAGAGCATGCTACATATCTTTTGACAGCGCAAAGCGATATGGCTTCGTTTATGGATTCACTTGTTGCGCCTATCAGTATAATTAACGCTATAATTGTTGAAATAACAGCAAGACGCGAAGGACGTATTCGCGACAGGTTCGACAGACTTGAAAAAATCTGGGACGAATATCACGTATACACGAAAAAATGATTGAAAACAATTTTAAAAGAATTGCAATTATAGGCGGCGGTCCTGCCGGTATGATGGCAGCCGGAACCGCTCGGAACATGGGTGCTTCTGTTACAATATTCGAACAAACCGACAGGCTAGGTAAAAAGCTTGCTATCACAGGAAAAGGCAGATGCAACGTTACAAACAATTGCTCTATCAACGATTTTCTTGAGAACGTTACGAAAAATCCACGATTCCTTTATACCGCTTTATACGCCTTTTCTCCCGAACGAACGATTGAGTTTTTTGAAGAGCTTGGCGTTGAACTCAAAACCGAACGCGGTAACCGAGTATTCCCCGCGGACGACAAAGCAAAGACCATTGTTGATGCAATGAAGCGTTATGCTTCAAACGCCAACGTAATATACGAAAAGGTTACCTCAATATCCAAAAACGCTGACGGAAGCTTTACCGTAATCGCAGATGATGCATACAGTTTTGATGCGGTTATAATCGCTACGGGTGGAAAGTCCTATCCAAAAACAGGCTCCGACGGATCGGGATACCGACTCGCTATGAAGCTTGGTCATTCCGTGACGGAATTAAAACCATCGCTTATTCCTATTGAATCCAAGGATAAGATCTGCGCAAAAATGATGGGCTTATCACTCAAAAACGTAGCAATCAAGGTTTTGGATGCTTCTAATAAAGTTGTCTATACCGATTTCGGAGAGATGATGTTCACGCACTTTGGTGTTACAGGTCCTATGATTCTTTCCGCTTCGGCAAGAATAAAGGATACGGACATTTCATCATTAACGTTATCAATTGACTTGAAACCCGCTCTTGATGAAAAAATGTTGGATGCAAGAATTCTTTCCGATTTCAAGGAAAACGCAAACCGCGATTTTGCAAATTCTCTTTCCGCGCTTCTTCCTTCTAAAATGATCGAGCCGTTCATTGAGCGGACCGGCATCCCACCGCACAAAAAAATCAATTCCATAACGAAAGAAGAACGTCACATAATTCTATCCACATTAAAGGATTTCAGAATTAAGCTCTCTGCATTGCGCCCAATTGACGAGGCAATAATAACGTCGGGCGGAATTGAGGTCAAAGAGATCAATCCAAAGACAATGGAGTCGAAGATCATCCCCGGTCTTTTCTTTGCAGGAGAGATTATTGACGTAGATGCTTATACAGGTGGATTTAATTTGCAAATTGCCTACTCAACCGGATATATCGCAGGAAAATGCGCGGCAGAAAGTTGGTAAAGGAGATTAATATGATTAGAATAGCAATTGACGGCCCCGGCGGTGCGGGCAAATCCAGCCTTGCTAAAGCGGTCGCTAAAAGGCTTGGAATTATATATGTCGATACGGGCGCGCTTTACCGTACAATCGGCGTTTATATGCTCGGCAAGGGCATTAACCCTTCCGATGAAGAAAAAGTAAGCGCAAATTTACCCGATCTTAAGCTTGAGTTAAAATTTATCGACGGTAACCAAGTAATCCTTTTAAACGGTAAAGCTGTCGGCGACGAGATAAGAACGCCCGAGGCTTCCATGGCAGCTTCCGCTGTCAGCGCGCTCGGATCGGTCAGAGAGTTTCTTCTTATGACACAAAGAAACATTGCCGAGAACAACAGTGTTATAATGGACGGACGCGATATCGGCACTGTCATTCTCCCCTATGCCGAGGTTAAGATATTCCTGACAGCAAGTCCCGAAGCAAGAGCAAAAAGACGCTTTGCTGAGCTTACCGCGAAAGGTATCGAAACAACTTACGAAAAAGTTTATACCGAAATGGTGGAGCGTGACAAAAACGATTCCACAAGAGCTCTCGCTCCTTGCGTCCCGGCAGACGACGCCGTACTGCTTGACAACTCCGAGCTTACCGCCGAAGGAACAACAGATGCGGTTTTAAAAATCGTTAACAAGGAAATCAAGCAGAGAAAGAAAAAGTTCAATCCTTTTTACAGAGTTTGCAGAATTCTTATAACGGTATTCATGCGTTTAACTATGATAATTAAGGTGACCGGGAAAGAAAATATTCCTGCCGAAGGCGGCGTAGTTCTCTGCTCCAATCATATAGGAATTCGTGACGTATTCCTTATTGGAATAACCTATCCCAGGCAACTCTTTTTCCTCTCAAAAAAAGAATGGTTCAAAATTCCCGTTATGAGCTCTGTTATGAGAGCTTGGGGAGCAATACCGCTTGACAGAGGCGGAAAGGACGTCGGCGCTTTAAAAAATGCCGTTGTTGTCGCTAAAAAAGGAAAAACATTGGCGCTCTTCCCACAGGGCACAAGAAAACCCGGAATCAATCCGAAGGATACTCAGGTCAAAAGCGGCGCAGGCATGATAGCGTATCATTCGCATGCCGATATGCTGCCCGTTTGTATCAAAACAGACGGTGTCAAATACCGTTTTATGCGCAAGATCGAGGTCATTTACGGCAAGCCGATAAAGTACTCTGAGCTTGGATTTGAGAGAGGCAGTGTCGGTGAATTTAAGGATGCAACAAGCAAAGTATTCGATGAAATCTGTGAGCTTGGCGGATATAGTTCGCTTCCTTCCGACGAAGGTGAGCAAAGCTGATGATCATTCTGTCAAAAAACGCCGGATTTTGTCCCGGTGTTAAAAGAGCTGATCTGACAGTAAGAGAGCTTATCAAGAATCGAACCGACAACGACGCAATCTATACTCTCGGCGAGCTTATACACAACGGAATTTATACCGCGGAGCTTTCTTCCATGGGTGTTCGTACCGTAAGCTTTGAAGAGGTCGAAAAATGCATAATCGCTCAGCCCGAAGTAAAGCATACTTTGGTTATCCGAACACACGGTATTTCCAAGGAGCAGCACGAGCATCTTGATTTCCTCAGCAAAAAATACGGCAATTTTAAAATTGTTGATATGACCTGTCCTTCCGTAAAAAAAATCCATCGTATTGCCGAAGAAAATACTTCGGACAATACTTGTTTTATTCTCTTTTGCAACCCAAATCACCCCGAGGCAATCGGTATTATGAGCTACGCAAAAGGAGAAAAGCATGCGATTTCCTCCCCCGAGGAGCTTGAAAACATTGATTTTACGGAAAAAATCCCTATTTTATGTTCCCAAACTACAGAAAATTTGGAACTTTTTGCAAAAATTAAAAAAAATTTAAAAAAACTATGTACAAATGCAATTTTTTTTGATACAATATGTAGTGTCACTGAAAATCGTCAGAATGAAGCAATAACAATTGCAAAAAACTCCGACGCGATGATAGTCATAGGCGGAAAGGAAAGTTCGAATACGCGTAAGCTCTACGAGCTATGCTCAAAAGAATGTTCCAGGACGGTATGGATTGAATCTGCGAAGGACTTGTTAGCTGATTTTCCTGACCCCGCAAAATGCGTAGGAATAACCGCAGGCGCTTCCACACCTGACGGTATAATAACGGAGGTTAAAAAGAAAGTTATGGAAAACAAAGAACTGGACTTCGAGGCACTTCTCGAAGACACACTCAAAACTTTACATACAGGAGATACAGTTAACGGTATAGTTTGCACTATCGGCGATAACGAGATCAAGCTTGATCTTGGCGTTAAAGTTACCGGTGTTCTTACCAAAGAACAGATTACCGATGACCCTACAGCAAATCTCCATGATATGTTCAAGGTTGGAGATGAGGTTGCCGTATTCGTTATCAGAGTTGACGATAAGGCGGGCCTTGCTACCGTATCCAAGAAGAGAGTTGACGCTGATAATAGCTGGGTAGTTCTTAAGGACGCTCACGATAACGGCGATATTCTTGAGGGTAAGGTTGTATCTGCAAACAAGGGCGGTGTTATCGTATCCGCACTTAACAACTCTATTTTCGTTCCCGCATCTCAGACCGGTGTTGCAAAGGGTGGAGATTTATCCGTTCTCGTCGGAACAACTCAGAAGGTAAAGATCATCGAGTTTGATACCTCAAAGAAAAAGGCGCTTGGTTCTATCAAGGTAGTTCTCAATGCCGAAAAGCAGGCTCGTGAAGATGCTATCTGGGCTACTCTTGAGGTTGGTAAGCACTACACAGGTACTGTTAAGAATCTCACAACCTACGGCGCATTCGTTGATATCGGCGGCGTTGACGGTATGGTTCACAACTCCGAGCTTTCCTGGAGAAAGATAAAGCATCCTTCTCAGGTCGTTTCAGTTGGTCAAGAGATCGAAGTATTCATCAAAGAGCTCGACGTTGAAAAGAGAAGAATTTCTCTCGGATACAAGACCGAAGAGATGGATGTTTGGTCTCAGTTCGTTAAGGCTCACGAGGTTGGTGATATTGTTCCCGCCAAGATAGTTTCTCTTACTCCCTTCGGTGCATTTGCCGAAGTTAGCGAGGGCGTTGACGGTCTTATTCACATTTCCGCTATATCTACTCAGAGAATTGCTGCCCCCTCAGATGTTCTTAATATTGGTGATGTTGTTGACGTTAAGATAATTAATATCGATAATGAAAATCGCAAGCTTTCCCTTTCTATTCGCGCTATCACCGAGGCCGCTGAAAAAGCTGCCGCAGCAGAAGCTCGCGCTGCCGAACTCGCTGCAAAGAAGGCTGAAGAAGAGGAAGAGGCTAAAAGACTTGAGGAAGAAAGAGCTGCTATGGCTCCCTACATTGTAGGTTCTATCGACTAATTATGAAAATTGCTTTGATCGCTCACGATAAAAAGAAAAACGATATTATAGAGCTCGCAAAAAGATACAAAGACGTTCTTGCAGACCACACTCTGTATGCAACGGGAACTACGGGAACACTTATTATGGGTGAGACCGGACTTCCCATTCACCGTATGAAAAGCGGCCCGCTTGGCGGAGATCAGCAAATCGGCGCTATGCTTGCAAATGGAGAGCTTAACTTAATCATATTCTTGCGTGATCCTCTTACGGCTCAACCTCATGAGCCTGACGTATCGGCTCTTTTAAGGCTTTGCGACGTTCAGAGTATTCCGCTTGCTACTAATGTAAGCAGTGCAATAATAATGCTCGAGGCAATAAAAAATAAAATTTATTTTAAATAAATAATTAAGGAAGAATGTTGGTTTTGAATCCTTCATTCTTCCTTTTTATTTTTTTAATTGTTATTTATTCTGTTCGATGCGATCAGCCATTCAATAAGCTTTGTATCCTCATAGGCAGATTCCCATGAATTATGCCCTACACCATGAAAAACCGTTAATTTAACGTTTCCGCCATAAGACTTTAATTTATCGCACATTTCATAAGAATTACTTATTGGCACAACGTTATCTGCATCACCGTGAAACGCCCAAACGGGCGTTTTGCCAATTTGATGCGATAGCCAGGATATTCCGCCTCCGCAGATTGGAGCGAGAGCCGAGAAAAAACCGGGATAGGTCATTCCCATTTCCCACGTACCGAAACCGCCCATAGATAGCCCGGTAATCGATACTCGGTCTATATCAACGTTATATTCTTCTATTATATTATCTATGAGTTCTTTCAACTCTGCCGTTAACCGATTCCATATAAAGTTCTCAGGACATTGCGGAGCGATAACGATAGCATCTATTCTCTCCCCCGCTTCAATATATTTCGCTATACCGTGAACAGAAATTTTATCAAAATCATCTCCGCGCTCACCGGCGCCGTGAAGCATTACTATTAGCGGAAGCTTTTCATTGTCGGAAAGCTTTGGTAAATGAATAAGATAATTAAACTTCTCTATTCTTTTATTTTCAAATTTGTATACTTTTCTTTCCATTATTTTCTCCTTAGTCAAGTTCTTTAAGTCCCTTATGCAATTCAAAGTAACGTCCGCCAAGTGCTACGAGATCATCGTGAGTTCCTCTTTCTATAATCTCGCCCTTTTCAAGAACCATTATAGCATTTGAATTTCTTACGGTGGATAGTCTGTGAGCTATTACAAAGGTGGTACGGTTCTGCATAAGTCTGTCCATTCCTTCCTCTATATGGCGTTCTGTTCTCGTATCAACCGACGATGTAGCCTCGTCAAGCACGAGAATAGGCGCTTTTGAAAGTGCTGCCCTTGCAATATTCAAAAGCTGACGCTGCCCTTGAGAAAGGTTTGCTCCGTCGCCTTCAAGAACGGTATTATAACCGTTTTCAAGTCTTGTTATAAAGCTATGAGCACTTGCGGTTTTAGCAGCCTCAATAACTTCATCGTCAGTTGCATCTAGCCTTCCGTAACGAATATTCTCCATTACCGTTCCCGTGAACAAATGCGTATCCTGCAATACCATTGCAATATTCTGTCTTAAAAAATCTCGTTTATAGCTCTTTATATCCTTACCGTCTATCGTTATTTTACCCGAATTAATATCATAAAACCTATTCAACAGATTTGTGATCGTGGTTTTTCCCGCGCCCGTCGAGCCAACGAAGGCTATCTTTTGACCGGGGTGAGCATAAAGAGAAATATTTTTAAGGACGGTCTTATCGGGTACGTACCCAAAGGTAACGTCTTCGAGAACAACATCTCCGACGATTTTATCCGTATGAGCATCAAGAGCATCAAGCGCCTCAGGATCACTATCCATTACGGCGAATACTCTTTCAGCGCCCGCAAGAGCCGCAAAAACAGCAGACATCTGATTGGATATTCTGTTTATTGGCATAGAAAAATGCCTTGCATAGTTTGCAAAAACGGTCAAAGAGCCTGGCGTTAGTCCCGACGTGAACATCAAAATACCGCCAAGACCTACGGTTATACCGTAGCTGATCTGACCTATATTTCCCATAATAGGTCCCATAACGCCTCCCCAGAACTGCGCGTTAAACTGTTTATCGCGAAGATCCTCATTGAGCATTACAAATTCTTCAACGCACGTATCCTCGTGATTAAATACCTTTACTACCTTCTGACCGCTAACGGTTTCCTCTATATATCCGTTCACAGCGCCGATAGCAGCCTGCTGAGATACGTAATACTTTGAGGAAAGCTTTCCGATAATTGCTCCTCCTTTAATAAAGATCGGAACAAACACCACGGTAACAAGAGTAAGCCATACGTTAGTCGTCAGCATAAAAACAAAAGTACCGAGTATCGTAATGCTTCCCGAAACGACGGAAGTTAAAGAGTTATTCAGCATAACGTCGATATTATCGATATCATTTGTAAAACGGCTCATTATCTCACCTGTCGGGTGGGAATCAAAGTATTTAATCGGAAGAGCCTGAAGCTTGCAAAATAGGTCGTTTCTAATCTTTTCAACAGAGTTCTGCGATACGGATAACATCAATCTTGCCTCTATATAAGAGCACACAATTGATAGGATATAAATAAATGCAAGTATAGAAACAGCTATAACAACGTAGAAGCTTACAGCGGTAAATCTGTTTGCAAGAAGCTCCTTTACAAATCCTATCTCCGTTATTGCAACTATGACCTTATCAACCATTTTCTCCGCTGCGCTCATTTTTATTTCCGAACCCGGAAACAGCTCTACCGTTATTCTATCTATAATTGGAGCGATCATATAACCGCCAACAAGAGAGGTTATTGCCGTTACCAGCATACAAATAAAAACTAATGCAAGCTTTAATTTATGCTGACCTACGTATGACAACAGTCTTTTGACTGTCTTTTTTAGCTCCTTCGGCTTTCCTTTCATTGAAGGATCGCGTCGCATAGGTCCTCTCGGATTTATGGGAATTGCGCGTCTTGCGCCATGAGAGGAAGAGCTGTTATATCTTTTTCTGAGTTCATCAAGTGTTCTTGCCATTATTCAGCTTCCCCTTCCTCTTTTTCATTCTGTGACCAATATATCTCGCTGTATTCTTTATTCTTATCAAGAAGCTCACCGTGCGTTCCGATGCCCGTGATGCGCCCGTCATCCATAACAATTATCATATCCGCATCCTGAACGGAAGACGTTCTCTGAGCGATAATTATTTTTGTGCAGCCCTCAAGCTCATTGTATAAAGCATTCTTTATACGTCTTTCGGTTGCTGTATCGACCGCGCTCGTTGAATCGTCAAATATCAATATCTTAGGCTTCTTTATAAGCGCTCTTGCTATACAAAGTCTTTGCTTCTGACCGCCTGAAAGATTATTTCCGCCCTTATCAAGAACGGTATCATATCCTTCCTTGAAGGAATCTATAAAGATATCCGATGCGGAATAGGCCGCGGCTGTCCTAAGTTCCTCGTCTGTTGCATCTATATCGCCCCATCTTAAATTCTCGGCAACCGTTCCCGAGAACAAAAGATTCTTCTGAAGCACCATACCAATGCCGTCACGCAAATTCTTCAACGTATAATTCTTAACGTTTTCACCGTCGACAAGGACCTCGCCCCTGTCAACGTCATATAGTCGAGGTATCATCGAAACAAGGGTGGTCTTACCGCATCCCGTCGAGCCGACTATTCCAACGGTTTTACCGGCCTCTATTGTGAAACTTATATCACTCAATACCTCTTCATCATTGTTTTTGTAATAACGGAAGCCTACGTTTTTGAATTCTATCTTTCCGTTTTCTACTCTCTTATCGGGGGCTTTTGCATAAACGTCGGTAATATCTATCTTTTCATCGAGCACTTCGGCAATTCTTCTTCCCGAAGCTATAGCTCTTGATGCGCTCGTAAAGAGGAATGATACCATTGCCATCGAATGAAGAATCTGGTTTACGTATGTAATAAAAGCGCTGAGATCTCCAATATCCATTCTGCCGCTAAGAACGTCCGCGTGACCCGACCAAACGACGATAACGATAGTCGTATACATAAATAAATTCATTATAGGGGTCATCATTATCATCAGCTTTGTCGCTCTCAACGATGCGCTCTTAAGATTGGAATTTGCTCTGTTAAACTTCTCAATTTCGCATTCTTCACGCACGAAAGACTTAACAACTCTTACATTGGTTACGTTTTCCTGAACTGTCGAGTTGAGCTTATCTATTTTAACTTGAACGCGTGAAAATCTTGGAAGCGCAGAAATGATAAGACCGAGTATCGATATTAACATTAACGGAATTGTTACTGCCAAAACTACCGATAGAGGGGGATTTATCGTTATTGCCATTATAAACGCACCAATCATAATTCCGGGGGACCTTAGTGCCATTCGAAGAAGCATATTAACAAAGTTCTGAAGCTGAGTAATGTCATTTGTAAGTCTTGTAACAAGTGAGCCCGTTGAAAACTTATCTATATTTGCAAAAGAATATTTCTGTATAGATTTATAAGCATCACTTCTGACGTCAGTTGCAAAATTGACAGAGGCCTTTGCGCCAAAATATGCGCCGCCGATTCCTCCTGCCATCATAAGAATAGCGCACAGTATCATAGCAAGACCGACACCAATTCCTACGCCAACACCGTTTGCGCCGTTATTTATGACTATGGAGAGAAGCTTTGGCATAAAAATCTCACCCAAAACTTCAACGAGCATACAAAGAGGTCCTAGAATAAAAAACGGAAGATACGGCTTTACGTATTTAAACCATCTCTTCATTATTTTTCCTCCTTTTTAGTAAGCTCTTTTAAATTATTTTGTATTTTTTCAAAGCAAACAGACAAGCACGATAGCTCCTCTTGTGTCAGTCCTGCCAGTGTCTTTCGGTCAATTACAGTGAAATATTCGCGTGATTTCTCTACTATCTCCCTACCCTTTTCCGTAATGGATATCTCGTTATAACGATTATCCTTGCCGGTAGTTCTTGCTATAAGACCGTCGCGTTCAAGCTTCGATAAAGAAACCGTCATAGCAGCTTGGGTTATTCCAAGCTCCTCCGCAATTTCCTTCTGCGACCTTACCGTTTCACGCTTTGCAAGCTTCATAAGAACCTGATGCTTACTTCTGTGAATACCTATATCGTCAACTACGGTTTCTATTGCGCGTTTATGCATTCTGTTAACCGATATCATTTGTCTTATAACGTTGATTATTTCATTATCTTTCATTTTTACCTCCATTACTTAACCGTTTAATAATTAACTACTTAATCATTATATCATATTATCGGTAAAATGCAATAGGATTCAAAAAATATATGCAAAATATTGTTTTTTTTATTAATATGTGGTAAAATAATGGCACGAGGTGATAATATGAAACACACAACAGTTTGCTACATAGAAAAAGACGACTCTTATCTTATGCTGCATCGTATAAAAAAAGAAGCCGATGAAAACAAGGACAAATGGATTGGCATAGGCGGTAAGCTTGAAGCAAGCGAATCCCCTTTTGAATGCGTCAGACGCGAAGTATTCGAAGAGGTTGGACTAACTCTGAATTCGATACGATACGCAGGCTTTATTACGTTCGTTTCGAACGTTTTCGGTACAGAATATATGCATCTTTTCCATTGCACTGATTTCTCGGGGACTCCGGACGAAAATTGCACCGAGGGCGTACCGTCCTGGGTTAAGAAAAGTGATATTCCAAAGCTTCCTATCTGGGAGGGAGATAAAATTTTCCTCGAGCTTCTTGAAAAAGAAAGGCGCTTTTTCTCGCTGAAATTCGAATACAACGGAGATACTCTTATATCACACACGCTTGAATTCTGAGTATTGATTAACTTATATTTGTAAAAACAATAACTGCAGTTGAACAAATCTGAAGTGAACCACAAAATTCAGACACTTTTGGAGGTACATATCAATCTTCAACTGCAGTTTTATTTATTTAGTTTTTAACAGTTTTCTTCTGTCTTTGTAATCGGGAAGATATCTTTCTATGATTGCGTAAAACCTCGGCGAATGATTCATTTCGACAAGATGAGCAAGCTCGTGGACTACTACGTATTCTCTTGCTGCCTCGGGATAAAGCATAAGAAGATACGAAAAGCTTATATTTTTTGAGGAAGAGCATGAACCGAATCTTGTTTTAGCAGAAGTTATGGTTATACGGTTATATGACAACTTCATTATAGCGGCGTAGTGCTCGCAAAGCGCTCCTAAATATATTCGCGCTTGTTTTTTTAACTGCTTTATCTGCTCGTCAGAGAGTATTTCATACTTTTCTCGTTTGCGCTTTTCTCTTTCGAGAGCTTTTTCAATCCATTCCGTATGCTTTTCAACTATAGCTTTAATCTCCCGCTTAGACATTTTCATGGGAGCTTTTACAATAACGCAGCCATTTTCAATTTTTATGGCAACGCTTTTACGCTTTGAATATCTTACCTCGTAGTCCATATTATCTCCAAAATACTTTTTGCTCATATTTTATCACAGGATCGTGTTATTGTAAACCCCTTGTAATAAAAATTATTCACCGTGTATAAAACAATACGAATTAAATTGTTTTTTGCGTTTTCCTCTGCCTACATAATCTCCTTCTTCTATATAATTATAATAGAATGGTACATCGTAGCTCTCCGGCATTGGCAAGCTACCGTCGGTTTTCATATAGACGTAATCCGCATCGCTAATTATAATTTCTTTCGGAAAATGGCGGTCGTTTATTAGAAGAAGCGCAATATCCTTAACATCCTCCTCGGGGCAGCTTTCATTTGCCATCCCCTCAGCAAAAACATCGTATTTGCAAATAATATGCCTTTTGCAATCACCTTTAGGCTCAGTTCCTTTTATAAAAAAGCCGTAATCGCACCTATCTCCTCTGGGGTCTTTTTTACACTTTTCTGTAAAACATTTACCCGAATCACAACAAAAATCTCTTTTGATTAAACCGATTTTAGAAAAGCTTTTGATTTCGCTATCTTTTTTATTTTTTAATACACTATCGTGAACATCCTTCATTATATCGTCCCAAATCTTCAGATGAGTCGGATACACGCTGCCCACAGAACTATCCGAGTTTATATATCCGCACCATATACCCGCCGTATAATACGGAGTGTATCCTATAAATAATCTATCCTTATCATCTCCCGAGGTTCCTGTTTTTCCTGCGGTGTCAACTGTGTTTTTCAAGGTGATTTTTGATGCCGTACCGTTCTCTGTTACGTTCATAAGCATCTGATTCATCACTCGCATCGCTTCTTTTGTAAACAACTCTTTCTCTGCAGGAGAATTATCAATAATCAAATTACCGTCAGAGTCAAACACCGCAATAAAGCTGCGACCTTCTGTAAACAGTCCTTCGCGAGGAAAAACAGTATATGCCTCGGTCATGCGCCTAAGACTGACTCCATAGCTTAATTGACCAAGAGCAAGTGGCGCAGCTGCAAGGTCGGTCAATTTATTTCCGTTCTTATCATAGGCACTTAATGTCAGTGTATCAAAATTGAAATCATTTTTAAGATTTTTATATATTTTTTCAGCTCCAAGCATTTTATAAAGTCTTATAGCGACGGTGTTTTTGGATAACCTGAGGGCATCGTTTACAGTTGTTAATCCATCATAAACCGATGGATAATTCTTAGGGTATTCTACGTAACCGTTACCAATCTTATTAAACTCAATCGGCACGTCATCAAATACCGTAGCCCAAGTGATTCTTTTCTCGTTTATTAATGGAGCATATAATGCCAAAGGCTTAAGTGAAGAGCCCGGAGTATGAGGACAGGTCGCAAGATTAAGCAGACGATTCCCTCTTTTTTCTCCCATCGAGCCCACTATTCCAACAAGATTTCCCGTTACGGAATCACAAATAGCCATTGCATAATTGAGTCCATAAGCAGTTTTTCCTGAAAAGTTTTTTTCGTTTTCAAAATAATCCTCAAGCTTTTCCTGAATATAAGGATCTTCGGTCGTATATATTTTCAAGCCGCCGTTTATCAAGAGTGCCTCAGCAGAAGCTCGTGATACAGAGTATTTTTCCGAGATAGCTTCAATAACGTCATTATTTACAGTTTCAATAAACCACGAATTGTATTCTTGTTCAACATTTTCTTTTTGTGTTATTTTCAATTCGTCCTTAATAGCTTCTTTATATTGCTCCGCATTGATAACACCGAAATCAAGCATTGCGAACAAAACGTCATTTCTTTTTTTTAAGCAAGCTTCGGGATTAATTCGCGGATTATACTTAGTCGGCGCATTGGTTATTCCGACAAGGGTTGCCGCTTCCGAAAGGTTTATTTCGTCTATATCTTTACCGAAATAATTTTCCGCAGCAAAGGAAACTCCTGTAATGTTTTCGCCAAAAGGTATGATATTTAAATATACCTCGAGAATTTCATTCTTAGTATGAGTTTTCTCAATATTGTACGCTCTTATTATTTCATTAAACTTACGCTTCAGCGTTACCTCGTTATCTCCACTTATATTTTTAATGACCTGCTGAGTTACAGTAGAAGCTCCAAAAGTATTCTTTACGTGAAAAACCGAATTAAAAAGTGCATATAACGTTCTTATAATATCAACACCCGAATGCGAATAGAACTTTCTGTCTTCCATGGCTAAAAAGCCATTTATTAAATTTTGCGGAACAGCTTTTAATTCCACCCACCGTTTTTTATTCTCACCAAGAACAACACTTTTATATAAAACAGGATCGTATTCCGACAAATAGTATGCATTTGCGCCTCTATCGTAATAATACTCGGTTACAGTGCTCCCCTTCGCAAGAGAAAACATAAGTTCGTCGCTGTTTAAATCTATATTCTTTTTTGAATAAACTACTGTAAATATGACAGCTGCAAGCGCGGTAAGTGAAACCGATAGCAGTAAAATACAAGTAATAACAATTATTTTTCCATTTCTTTTTTTCATAAAAAAACTCCGTGCGGTTTTTTAAATCTTGCCACACGGAGAATTTTTTATTATATAAATAATATGGTAACTTTGGAAATTATAATAATTTATCGCCGTAGTCAACACGGTTAAGATAAAGACCGTCTGCAGGAGCTGTCATTCCCGCTTTTGATCTGTCACGTGAATCAATAATGGTTTTAATATCTTCGGGGGTAAATCTGCCAAACGCGACCTCTGTAAGAGTACCCGTAATTATTCTTACCATATTGTATAGAAAACCATCGGCGTGAATGCGAAGCTCTATTATATCTCCGTTTCGTTCTATTTTGATGTAATCAACATTACGCAAGGTATCTTCGGTATCTGACCCTGCCGCCATGAATGCAGAAAAATCATGTTTTCCCAAAATATACTTTGCTCCGGATCTCATAAGGTCGAGTCCTTCATCCGATATAAGGCGTGGTAAAAACCACGCTCTATGAGTTTCGAAGGGATTTTGTACTCTCGTATTAAGTATTCTGTAAAGATATTCTTTTCCGACGGCATCGTAACGCGGATGAAAGCTATCATCACACTCTTTTGCGTAAAACATAGATATATCTTCGGGCAGAAATCTTGCAATTGCCAACGGAAGCTTATCAGCAGGTACTGTTCCGCCTTCGTTTTCGATGGTCAAGCAAAACTCATTTGCGTGAACTCCGCCATCGGTTCTGCTGCATCCTGTAACGCGGCACGGAACTCCGAATACTGCATCGGCAGCAGCGCATAGCTCCCCTTGAACAGTCCTCTTATCGGGCTGTACCTGAAAACCGTGAAAGTCAGTTCCGAGATATTTTATTTTTGCAAAATATTTCATACAGCCCCCATAAAAGAATTATATCTTATAGAAAAATACGTTGTATACCGTTTCGGGTAAGATTCCCGTAATGTGCGATGGGATTATCATAAGCGCAATAACTGCAGCGAGGAACACAAGACCGATACCGAACCAAGCATAATCCCTGCCGCGGAACTCGAGTTTAACGAGCTTCGTTCTGTTTTTATCACCTCTGTAGCAACGGCACTCCATAGCTACCGCCAATTCGTCCGCGCGCTTAAACGAAGAAACGAAGAGCGGGATAATTATAGGAATCAATGCTTTCGCCCTCTTTATAAGCGATCCCGATGAAAAATCAGCGCCTCTTGATTTTTGAGCGTTCATTATTTTTTCGGTTTCCTCAATAAGAGTCGGTATAAATCTCAACGCTATCGTCATCATCATTGCGAAAACGTGAACGGGAATTTTTATCTTCTTTAGCGGTGAGAGCAAGCTCTCTATTCCATCCGTCAATGATATAGGTGACGTCGTATACGTCAAAAGAACGCTTGTACCGATTATAAGAAGAATAACTCTCAATGCCATAAACACAGCCCTTATTATGCCCTCTTTGTATATTTCTATAAAGTAGAAATCAACAAGAGGCTGACTCTCGCCTTTAGTCATAAATAAATTAATGAGCGCTGTAAAAATAAGAACGTAAATTATCGGCTTTACACCCTTCAAAATAACCCTGATTGAAATTCTGCTAAGTAGGATAAGAGATATAACCGACAGAAGAATGGTTAAAAATCCCAAAGGTGTATTAACAAGAAATACAGTAACTATAAATAACACCGTAAGAATTATCTTCGTTCTCGGGTCGAGCTTATGAATGCAGGAATCCCCCGGAAAGTACTGACCTAAGGTAATGTCTGAAATCATTTTGCATTACCTCCAAGATAGTTTATTATCGCATCCCGAACACCGCCTACCGTATAAAGCTTTCCTTCAAGCTCTATACCGCACGCCTTAAGTCTTGATGCTATTTTCGAAATAACGGGAACGTCAAGACCTATAGCTTCAAGCTCGGTAGCAGATGAGAAAATTTCATCCACCGTTCCCGCTTTATATACTTTTGAATCGCTCATAACGACAACGTTATCGCAATAATAAGCCATATCCTCCATAGAATGACTTACCAAAATAAGCGTAACACCGCTTTCCTTAACGTAATCGGAGAGTCCTCCGAGTATTTCCCTTCTTCCTCTCGGGTCAAGTCCCGCCGCGGGTTCGTCAAGAACGAGAACCTCGGGACGCATTGCCAGAATACCCGCTATTGCTACTCGGCGCTTCTGACCTCCCGATAATTCAAACGGAGATTTTTCAAGCAGATCTTCGGTTATTCCGGTAAATCTTATAGCTTCGTTTACGCGCTCGTTAATCTCCTCATCGGAAAGCCCCTGATTTCTTGGCCCGAATTCAATATCACGTCTTACCGTTTCGTCAAAAAGCTGGTATTCGGGATACTGCATTACAAGACCGACTCTGAATCTTATTTTGCTGATTTCCGAAGGCTTTTGCCAAATATTCACTCCGTCAAGTAAAACTTCGCCTTCTTCGGGCTTATAAAGTCCGTTAAGCAAGCTTACGAGAGTTGATTTTCCCGAGCCCGTATGCCCTATAAGTCCTGTGATTTTTCCTTTTTCAAAGGAAACGGATACGTTATCAAGCGCTAATTTCTCAAACGGTGTTCCTTTGCCGTAAAGGAATGACACTCCTTTAACTTCAAGCTTTGTCATCTTACAGCCTACCTCCCTTCTGCGAAAGAAGAGCCTTTAATGCATCAAAGCACTCATCCTCGGTTATCGCATCCGAAGGAACGTCATAACCCAGTTTTGATAATTCTGCTAAAAGCTCAGTTCCTTGAGGTGATTCAAGACCTATGCTATGAAGAAGATCTACTTTTGAGAATATTTGCTTTGCAGTACCGTCAGCGAGAAGCTTACCGTCGTTGATAATCAAGACTCGATCTGCTCTTGCCGCCTCTTCCATATAGTGAGTGATATTAATAACCGTTATGTTTTCCTCTCGGTTAAGCTTCTCCATAATGTTCAAGACCTCACGTCTGCCAAGCGGATCAAGCATTGCAGTCGATTCGTCGAATATTATTACCTCGGGGTGCATCGCTATGATACCCGCTATAGCAACTCTTTGTTTCTGACCTCCCGAAAGTTTATGAGGAGCGTGACGCGCGTAATCCGTCATATCAACGACCTTCAACGCCTCGTCCACTCTTTTTCTAATTTCAGAGCGTTCAATTCCGAGATTTTCAGGTCCGAAAGCAACGTCTTCCTCAACGATGGTAGCAACGAGCTGATTGTCGGGATTTTGGAAAACCATTCCGATCTTGCTTCTTATATCAAAGATGTCATCCTCAGTCATTTCCTCAGAAGTTATGTCTTTTCCGTTAATATAGATTTTGCCGTACGTCGGCTGCAATATTAAATTAAGCAACTTAGCAAAAGTCGATTTTCCCGAGCCGTTATGACCGAGTACCGCAATATACTCGCCTCTATTTATTGATACGGTGACGTTATCAAGTGCGGGAGGCGGAAGGATAACCTTTTCCTGCTCTGCGTCATCATCGTAAACAAAGCTCAGATTTTCACATCTTAATGCTCTTATGTTGTAATTATCCATTTTAAATCCAATTCTTATCTTAATCAAATACTACTCTTACACTCGAACCGCAAGGTAGATGCAAACCGCTGTCCTTAACGGGAATTCCGATTTCATCTGCCATACTTGTACCTTTATTATGATCGAGTAAACGTATATTTGTAATATACTTCATAGTTGAAGCAGAAAGTCCTGTAGTGTAGGAATTCAAAAGGAAGAATAAAGGCTTATCCGAAAGAATACTAGCAGTTAACTTTACAAAATCGTCAATACTCTCTTCTATTTTCCATACCTCACCCGTGGGTCCTCTGCCGTATGATGGAGGATCCATTATGATCGCATCGTATTTTTTACCTCTGCGTATTTCACGCTCGATAAATTTTTTACAATCGTCAACGATATACCGAATAGGAGCATCTTCCAGCCCTGAAAGTCTTGCATTCTCTTTAGCCTGCGCAACCATTCCCTTAGATGCGTCAACGTGACATACGGAAGCTCCTGCTTTTGCGCAAGCGACGGTTGCTCCGCCTGTGTATGCGAAAAGATTCAGTACGTTGATCGGACGTCCCGCATTTTCAATAAGCTCACGCATCCAATCCCAATTCGTTGCTTGCTCGGGAAAAAGCCCCGTATGCTTAAATCCCATCGGCTTTATACGGAAAGTTAAATCGCGATAATTGATCGTCCATGATTCGGGAAGTTTATTTTCACTCCAGGCACCGCCGCCCGAATTACTTCTTCGATAGCTTGCATCGGCGCGTCGCCACAACGGATTCTTTTTTTCACTTTTCCATATTACCTGCGGATCGGGACGAATCAAGCTGTATTTTCCCCAAAGCTCAAGCTTCTCGCCGCAAGAGGTATCAAGTATTATATAGTCTTTCCATTTATCTGCAATCCACATAAAGAGTCCTACCTCTTATTAAAATATTTTCCCATAGCCGATCCCGCACACTGTGCATGACAAAGTGCTATGGCAACCGCATCTGCCGTATCATCCGGTTTTGGCGGTCCCGGCAGCTTAAGTATCGAAGTGACCATCGCGATTACCTGATGCTTTTCTGCCTTTCCGTATCCGACAACGGCCTGCTTTACCTGAAGCGGAGTATATTCGCTGATTTTTATATTGCGCTTATATGCCGTACAAAGGATAACTCCTCTTGCCTCGGCTACCGCTATACCCGTTGTGATATTAGTATTAAAGAACAGCTCTTCTATTGCCATTTCATCGGGTTTATATTTATCTATTATCTCACAAAGATCGCTCTCTATCATAGCAAGCCTGGATTCAAGCAAAGTATGAGCGGGAGTTCTTATGGCACCGTATGCAACAGGCCGCGTATTTCCTCTATGACTTTCGATAACCGCCCATCCAACAATGGCAAATCCCGGGTCTATTCCAAGAATTATCATATACTCCTCCCTTCAAATACTTTTTTATCATTCTATTGTATCATAAATTTAACTTTCAGTCAATCATTTCTCAAAAAAATATAAAAATATATAAAAATTCTTTACTTTTAAAATATTTTGTGTTAATATATATATTGGATATTTTTTTACTTTGGAGGGCGTTATGTCGATTATAAAATTTTCGGTCGGTGATATTCTGGTTTTAAAAAAGAAACATCCTTGCGACTCACATAATTTTATGGTGCTCAGAATGGGAAGCGACGTCAGAATAGTTTGCTGCGGTTGCGGCAGAGATATGACCATGCCTCGCGAAACGCTCGAAAAAGCTATAAAAAAGGTTATCCCGAGTGAAGACAGTAACAAAAAGGACGGAAACTAAATGTTTTATTATTTATGCGGCGAGCTTACTTATAAAGATCTCAGCACCTGCGTTATTGATTGCACAGGGGTCGGATATAAGCTTACCGTCAGTCAGATAACCTCGGAGTCCCTTGCATCCTCCGTAGGAAAAAGGGTGAAGCTTTTTACATATCTTGCGGTAAGAGAGGACGGAATTGAGCTTTTCGGATTCGGATCGGATGAGGAGCGTTCCTGCTTTAACAGACTTATATCTGTCAGCGGCGTTGGTCCGAAAGCGGCTATGAGTATTCTTTCTATTATGACACCTGCAGATTTATCTGTTGCTATTTGTACGGAAAACACAAAGGCAATAGCAAAAGCTTCGGGTATAGGCGCAAAAACCGCCGCAAGAATTATTCTTGAGCTTAAGGATAAAATATCAAAAGATATTTCCATTCCCGATGCAAATACGCTTAACGCGGGATCCTCTGCGTCAATCAAAACAGGCGGAAAGAATCTTTCAGAAGCAACCGAAGCCCTTATGGTACTTGGATACGATAAAAGCACTATTCTTAACGTTCTTAAGGATATAGATACCAATATGGACGTTGGCGATATAATAAGAACGGCTCTTAAAAAGCTTGCGAGATAGGAGGGATAGAGACTTATGATGGATGAAGTAAATGAGTTTGACTTTGAAAACAGAATAGTTTCAAACGAATACGACTCAAATCAGGATTATGAGGTTGAAAATTCCCTTCGCCCCAAAACATTAACCGATTATATCGGTCAGGTAAAAGCAAAATCCAATCTTGAAGTTTATATAGAGAGTGCAAAAAGGCGCGGCGAGCCCTTGGATCACACACTTCTTTACGGTCCTCCCGGTCTTGGTAAAACGACTCTCGCGGGCATTATAGCTGCAGAGATGGGCGTTAATATCAGAACGACCTCGGGACCTGCTATCGAAAAGCAAGGCGATCTTGCGGCTATTCTCACAAATCTGGGTGAGGGTGACGTTCTTTTTATTGACGAGATACACCGCTTATCTAAGGCCATCGAAGAGATACTTTATCCCGCAATGGAGGATTATTCTCTCGATATTATCATCGGAAAAGGCCCAAGCGCACGTTCTATAAGACTTCCTATACCCAAATTTACTCTTATCGGAGCAACGACAAGAGCAGGTCAGCTCACCTCTCCTCTGCGTGACAGATTCGGTGTTCTTCTGAAGCTTGAGCTTTATACCCCCGAGGAGCTTGCAAGCATCGTTAAGCGCTCTGCCGGGATACTTGAAATTGATATTACCGATGACGGCGCGCTCGGTATTGCTACCCGTTCTAGGGGCACACCCAGAATTGCAAACAGACTTCTCAAAAGGGTCCGAGATTTTGCATTGGTAAAGGGCAATGGAACTATTACGTCGGAGATTGCAAAATATGCACTCGAAGCGCTTGAGATAGACGATCTCGGACTTGACAACACCGACAGAAAAATGCTTGAAGCAATTATCAAATATTACGGCGGAGGTCCCGTCGGACTCGATACCTTATCAGCAACAATCGGCGAAGAAGCCATAACGATCGAGGACGTTTACGAGCCTTATCTTATGCAGATAGGTTTTCTCTCGAGAACACCTCGAGGCAGATGCGCAACAAAGCTTGCGTACGATCATCTCGGTATTCCTTTTATAGTTCAAAACAACTGATTTATTAAGTTTTTTCGACATATAATGAAGCAGAAAACGCCAGCATAGATTTTATCTATATAATATTCTTCTTATTTTCACGATTTAAAACTTAATATTTTCTTGTTTCAAATAACAAAAACTCTTTCGATTTTCGGACTATAATACCACCGATCGAAAGAGTTTTTTGTTTACTTTTAAATTCACTTTTTAACTTCCTTAAATACAAAAACAGATCCTTCTGCTTGCCAATCATATGCCAAACGGTTTGAATTAACTTCATTGCTCACATAGGCAACTATCTCACTGCCTTTGTATTCAAAGTACATATCTACAAACGGAGATAATGTATTTTCTCTCAGATTATTTGTTATTCCGTTTTCTATAGAAATAGTATAATATTCACCGTTTCCGATTTCGATTGCGTGAATATAATGAGGAATATTATCGATAATTATTTCGCCTTTATAATAGCCGTCAATATATTTTGCAAGATAGAGATCAAGCTCCTCGCAATACCATTCGGAAATAGGCGTATCCGAGATTTTGCACTTTTGCTCGAACGTTATAGTGTCACCACTATATGTCCACAGTTCGGTATCAGAATTTGTTATTTCGCAACTGATAACACCATCTTTATATATGTACTCCGTAACCAAAAAGCCTGCTTCTATTCTTTCTAATTCTGCATATCCGAGCGGGTAATCATTTATCGTAACACTTGTTGAAGAATAAAAATCAAAACTCATTTGACTATAAAAGAAGTGGGCGTCTACACGATATATTCCGGAATCTGTTTTTAATTCTCCTATCATACCGCCTTCGTATGCCGTCATATAAATAGTCATATCAACTTCTCTGCATACCCACACGGTATCGGGGAAATCAGCAGTATCGGGATAAAAGCCCTGCTCTTTCATTTTGATAAATTCATCAGAAGGGCCGAAACGAATGCAGGAAATCAAATTAAATCCGATAAAAATACAAACCATTATTAAAGCTGTAATTTTAAATAAACACTTCATAGCATTACCTCAAAGTTAACACGCAAATATTCTTATTACATAATATAAAATGTTTTTGCTCTTTTCAAAGGTTAAGTCTTCTATAAACTCAGAAACGCATTTTTTATTAGAATCATCTACGGTTATATAATACTTTTTTGAATTGTATTTAAACGATATAAAATGCAAATCCTCGTCTACGCAATCATATACAAGCTTAAGATCTTTTATATTTTCTTTCTTGACCGCATCAATCGACTTGCCTTTTCTTACTATAAGCAATTCATCTTCCGAAAAGCTATACTCATTGTAACCGATAAAAGCTTCTTTTACAAAAAAATATACAAAACAGACCGTTCCAATGATCCCTATAAACATCGGAGGCAAAAAAACGTAATCTTTATCAAAAATTACATAGTATCCGAACACTGCTCCAATTGCCGCAAAGGTTATTGTTAAACCGATTAAGCCCAATAGCTTGAATGACTTTTTCATAAAAACTCCTATATTGATCAGTGCAAACAAACTTTCTATTATTATTTTAAGTATAGCACTTAATATATTAAAAGTCAATAAAAACTCCGTGCCTATATAAAACACGGAGCTTTTATGTTATAAGTATCGTTTTTGTAAAATATTTAAAATTATCCTCTCAGGAGGTCTATCGCAAGCTTTCTATCCTCTGCTTTGAATACCGAGCTTCCTGCAACAAGAACGTTCGCGCCCGCGGATATTGCATCCTTTGCATTTGCGGGAGTTATGCCGCCGTCAACTTGGATATCGAGTTCAAGTCCTCTTCTTGCAGCCTCGTCTCTTATTTCCCGTACTTTGGTAAGAGTTTCCGGTATAAGTGCCTGGCCGCCGTAACCGGGTTCAACCGTCATAACCAATACCATATCGCATTTTTCCAAATAAGGGAAAACGGCTTCTGCAGGTGTATTAGGCTTAATGGATATAGAAGATTTTGCTCCAAACGCTCTTATATTATCTAAAAGTTCTCCGGGATTTTTCTCTGCTTCAATATGGAAAGTAAGGATATCTGCCCCCGCTTCTATAAACCTTTTAGCATATCGCGAAGGAGACTCTATCATAAGATGAACGTCAAAGACCATATCGCTCTTTTTACGCAATGCTTCAATTACCGGGAGTCCAAATGAAATATTCGTAACAAACATTCCATCCATAACGTCAAGGTGAACCATATCGGCTCCGCATTTTTGGATATCCGAAACCTCTTCTCCCAGTTTCGTAAAATCACAAGCCAAAACAGAAGGTGATATTTTTATCATATTATTTCTCTCAATCTTATTTATAGTTATATTTATAATTAGTATCTTATTATTTATAATTACATAAAATATTAATGGCAAGGTTCGGTATATACGTTATCGCAGACATCAAAGTTAAGGAAGTGCGAGAGGTAAACGATAGCGTCAATGTACCTGATAATAAATAGAATTGCGGGCGGAGCTCTAATCTGCCCGTTTACTATTTATCTATCTGCAGCATTGCAACCGCGTGCGCGCTGATTCCTTCTTCCCTTCCCGTAAAACCCAGATGCTCTTCTGTTGTTGCTTTAACGTTGATTCTGGCTTTATCACAAGATAATGCAAACGAAATATTTTCACGCATTTTTTCGATATGCGGAGCAAGCTTCGGCTTCTGCGCTATTACGGTCGCATCAATATTAACGATTTTTCCACCCGAGTCCATAAGCATTTTATTTACGCAAGTCAATAAATGCATACTGCTGATTCCCTTATATTTATTATCACTATCGGGAAAATGCTTTCCAATATCGCCGAGTCCCAACGCGCCTATAACCGCATCCATCACGGCATGAAGAAGCACATCTGCGTCCGAGTGACCGAGAAGCCCTAGCGTATGAGGAATCTCAACACCGCCGAGAATCAGTTTTCTTTCGGGCACCAGCTTATGAACATCGTATCCGTGTCCGATTCTGAATTCCGTCATATCATATCTCTCCTTTTCTTTTTAATAGGATGAATTCTGCAAATTCAAGATCATAGCTTGTTGTAATTTTAATATTAGAAGGGAGTGTTTCGACACAATACGGAGAAATTCCCATATTCTCAAGCAACATATTGTCATCAGTAATTGTTTCGTCAATTATGGGCGCGCAAGCCAATGCGCGGCTATAGAGATCACGCTCAAAAGCCTGCGGTGTCTGAACAGCTCGAAGATCCTTTCTTGGAACTGTTTCTGCGATCCTTTTACCGTTACATCGCTTCAAAGTATCGCTTACAGCAACCGATGCCGTCGCAGCCTTATACTCATAAACCGCTTCTGCAACAAGGTCAATTTCATACGGTGTTATAAGGCAACGTGCTGCATCGTGTATCATTATATACTCAATATCATCGGATATCTGATAAAAACCGATGGAAGCAGATTCCGCTCGGCATTTTCCGCCTGTTACAATCTTGGAGCATTTACCAATACTTTGTAACTCATTGTTTACAAAATTCTGCTCTCCATCACGGCAAACAACTACTATTTCCGAAATACTTTTTGCCGCTTCAAACGCCAAAAGAGTATGTTTCAATATACTTTTTCCATCGATTTCCAGCATTTGCTTTGTCTTATCGGCACTCATTCGGCTTCCCGAACCCGCTGCAAGAACAATTGCGGCGGTTTTTTTATATTTTTTTTCCATTTTTCACTTCCTGTAATAAACGAAATGAACGGTAATAGTACGTTCTTTTCCGTCTTCAAGCTTGTTTTTGCCCTTAATTATAACACCGTCACCACTCATCAAGTAATTTGCTTCAAGATCAGAAACATCAGTAACAAAAAGTCTGTCTCCGGAGGAATCAACAATAAATTCATCCCCCTTCAAGCACATGGCTCCACCTCTGCCTACTACGTCCTCGTTTCCGTTTCTGTGCTCGGTGACATATTTAACCGGCTGACCGTGAAGCTCACGCGCTCTTTCAAGCTTGAACGCATAGCTATCCGTAGATTTATTCTTACCAAATATTTTCTTCAAAAAAGACATATTGCCTCCACAAACAAATCTCTTTTAGATATTTTAGCATAAAACGCAAAAAAATGGAAGACTTTTGTTTAAAAATAATTTTTTTGCTGATTTTTAATTATATTTTCCACAAAAACTTCGCTTTCCCCACTTTCCCCCACCACCTCGAAAAAAACTTTAAATTTTTTTCATTTTTTTGTAAAAAAAGTATTGACATTTCCCTTTATATGTATTATAATATTTACAAAGTGGGGCATTGTGGAGCAAGATGTAGCAATTTCCCCACAAAATACTTCAAAAGTGGAGTAGCAAGTTCAAAAGTGTAAAAAAATCTGAGAAAGGAGAGGTTATCGTGTCATTCGTAGGTTCATTTCCCCATTCACTTGATGCAAAAAAGCGTGTTTTCATACCTTCAAAGTACCGCGAAGAGCTGGGAAATGAGTTTTACATAACGAAAAAGTTTGACCCTTACCTTTCTGTTTACACTGCGCAGGACTGGGAGGAATATTCCGCAAGGATATCCGCGCTACCCGAAGCAGAGGCATATCACTTACAGGAATACATTCTTGGATCTGCTCAAAAATGCACCCCCGACAGCAGCGGACGAGTCATAATAGATGAAAAGCTGTTGAAGCATGCATCAATCAATAAAAACGTCGTTTTTGTCGGTGCGGGAAAACAGATTAAAATCTGGGCTGAAGAACTCTGGACAGAACGTGAAAACACTCGTGATCTTGAAAACATCAAGAATCTTATGATTAAGTACGGCTTATAATTTTCATCAAGAAAGGAAGCTTCGATATGTCATCTATCCCCTTTTCTCATGTATCGGTGCTTCTCTCTGAATGCATCGAAGCGCTTGATATTCGTGACGGTTACACCTATGTGGACTGCACTACCGGCGGTGGAGGCCACTCGCTTGAAATAGCTAAAAGACTCGGTCCGAATTCAAGACTGATATGCTTCGACAGAGATGAGAATGCAATTACGGCAGCTAAAGAGCGACTTAAAGATCATCTTGATAAGATAACGTTTATAAATAGTAATTTCTCCGAACTCGACAAGGTTATTGAAGAGTACGGTATCACCAATTTAGGCGGCGTTCTCGCCGATCTCGGCTGCAGCTCGTTTCAGTTCGACTGCCCCGAGCGCGGATTCAGCTATATGCACAACGCAAGGCTTGATATGAGAATGCAGATAGATGCTCCCCTTTCGGCTTACAACGTTGTAAACGAATATTCTGAATCGGCACTCAGAAAAATCATTTACGACTACGGCGAAGAAAGATTTGCACCGCGAATTGCATCGGCAATATGCAAGGCGCGCGCGGACAAGCCTATTGAAACAACATTCGAACTTACCGACGTTATAAAGAGCGCCATTCCCGCTGCAGCAAGAGCGGACGGCCCTCACCCTTCAAAGAGAACATTCCAGGCAATCAGAATAGAAGTTAATTCCGAACTTGATACGATACGCCCGATGATACAAAGCGCTGCAAAGCATATGGTGTCAAGCGGCAAAATTGTAATTATTTCTTTCCATTCGCTCGAGGACAGACTGGTTAAGCTTTCGTACAAAGAGCTTGCATCGGGATGCACATGCCCGAGAGATTTCCCTATATGCGTATGCGGAAAGAAACCGATTTTAAAAGAAACAAACAAAAAACCAATTCTTCCCACGGAAGAAGAACTAATAAACAATCCACGCTCAAGAAGCGCGAAGCTTCGTGTAGCTGAAAAGATATAAACAGGAATAAAAGGAGAAAACGTGTATGAACTCGACAATGACATATGAAATGCTTTACAACAACATGGTAAAGAAATTTACTGTTGAAAAAGATAATACAGATTACAACCTCGGCGACTTTATGCTTATGAAAGCTAAAGCAAAAAAGAATGAAATGGTTGCCGCCGCAAATTCAAATCTCCCCGTATCGCGTGACACCAAAGCAAATGCTATAACGACCGTTTTCTCGTACGTAAATGATAAGCTTACCGTAAAAGAGGCGCCCGTACGCAATAAAACAATCCGTTCCTTCCCCTTCCGTACCTCCTTCACAGCATTTTGCTCTGCGCTCGTAGTTTGCGCACTTGTTGTTTCCTGCTGCTTCTTCGGACTTTCAAAATCCGGTACAGGAAACGATAATATCGTTACCGTTACGGAAAGCGAACAGGAGTCTACAGAAAAAGACACTCAGGAAACCGCAATGTATACTGCTGATTTCAAAAACAATTAAGGACAAATTCTCATAAAAAAAACAAACCCGTAATATTATGTATTGAGGCTTTTGCCGATACATCGTATTACGGGGTTTTTTTATGCAAATTTCCACTCAAGGTAAAATAGGACCTTACGCAAAAACGAGAAAGAGAATAACTGTAACAGCTATTTCCTTTTGCGTTTTTCTTACATTTTTGTTTTACAACTTGTTTTCTCTTCAGTTTCTCGGCTATGATTATTACAAAAATAAGGTTTACGACCAGATAACAACAAGCTCAGCTCTCAAAGCTAAGCGCGGAAACATATACGATTCAAATATGAATCTGCTTGCGACCGAAAAGACCGTCTGGCGAATTTTTGTTTCTTCCCGCGAAATAAAAAAGCAGGAAAAATATCAAAAAAAAGAATACTCGAAAATTATAAGCTCAGGACTTTCATCAATTCTTTCTATTGAGTACGAGACTGTTTTAGAAAAGATCAGCAACTCTAACGTACTCGATATTACGCTTAAGAAAAACGCAACTGAAGAAGAGTATAAAAAGGTTATTGAGTTCATAAACGACGAAGCGCTTAGTGAAATGGTTTTTACGGAAGCCCAGACGTCAAGATATTATCCCGAAAATACACTTGCAGCACACGTTCTCGGATTCGTTGGAAGCGATCTGCAAGGATTATACGGACTTGAATACTCATATGATGACGTTTTATCAGGGACGGACGGCTATTACCTTTACGGAAAGGACGCGAACGGAAATTCTCTGCCCTCCGAATATTCGACCTACATTCCGCCAACCGACGGATACAGTCTCGTCACAACCATCGATTCATATTTACAACAAGAGCTCGAAAACCAGCTTGAAACGGTAAGAATAAATCATTCTGTGGAAAACAGAGTCACCGGTATAGTAATGGACACAAGCAGCGGAGCTATTCTTGCTATGGCAACAACGACACCTTTTAATCCTAATTCTCCTTACGAGCTCGATACATTATCATACGCAAAACTCGCAGAATCGGGTTTTCCCGAAGGTTCAGATGAGTATAAATTATTAAAAAAAGAGCTTCTTGAAGAAATGTGGTCAAACAAAGCGGTAAGTGAAACGTATGAACCCGGATCAACATTTAAAATTGTCACCGTTTCCGCCGCGCTTGATGCGGGAACCTCAAAAGTTACAGACAGATTTTCATGCCACGGCTATCTGAGTGTCGGCGGCTGGAATATCAGGTGCCATAAGGCAGGGGGGCACGGATCGGGCTTTGACCTTGCCTACGGTCTGCAGATGTCCTGCAACCCTACAATGATGACGGTAGCGGAAAGACTTGGGGCTAAAAAATTTTATGAATACGTTGAACGATTCGGATATTTCGAAAAGACAGGGATAGACCTTCCAAGCGAAGCCGGAACAATATTCCATAAGCCCGAAAACATAGGAACTACCGAACTCGCAACAGCGTCATTCGGTCAACGCTTCAAGGTATCAATTATTCGTCAGCTGACTTCAATTGCCGCTGTAGCTAACGGCGGTCAGCTTGTAACTCCGTACATCGTTGAAAAAGTCGTTGATTCTGAAGGAAAAGTTATTCGTGAGCACGAAGCCAAAGAAAAAGAGCGCGTGATATCGGCAGATGTTGCACGCACTGTTTCTGACATTCTTGAAAAGGGCGTCAGCGGAGACGGTGGCGCTAAGAATGCAGGTGTTGACGGTTATAAAATAGCCGCAAAAACAGGTACTTCACAAAAATTCGATATCCTTGACGAAAACGGAAACTCTTATCTTCGAATAGGGTCTACCGTTGCTTATTCAATATCCGATGACGGAGGTATAGCAATGATAATCGTCGTTGACGAACCCACCTCTGCGGTCAAATACGGAAGTGTTGTAGCCGCACCGTACGTATCGGCTTTTTTAACTAAAGCTCTTCCCTATCTGAATTACAAATCCGATGCGGAGATCAAGCATATTACAATTGATAATTATGTTGGAAAAGATATAAACGAAGCTGCAAAGCGCCTCAAGGAATTTGGGATATCATATGAAGTTATAGGTAACGGGAAAACCGTTCTAAAGCAGACTCCGACAGAAAACGACAGTATTATATATTCAAATTCGAAGGTCATCCTTTATACCGAAAAGGATACGGACTTATATGCGGTAGTACCAAAGGTGCTCGGTTTGGATATATCGGAAGCTAATAAGCTTATCACCAATTCGGGATTAAATATTAAAATTAAGAACTTATCCTCGTCTGCTGCGGGCGGAGCCGTTGTAAGCACTCAATCTTTGGCGTACGGAACTGTAGTTCCAAAAAACACAGTGCTGGAGCTTGAAATACTATATCTTGATTTTGAGGACTGATATGAATATTAAGCAATTGATTCCCGAAAAAGAATTTACGGGAAACCAAAACATTCCCGACATTGAAATTTATAATTGCACGTCAAACTATAAAAAAAGAGGAAAGAACACTCTGCTTTTCTTGCTACCCGGTGTAAACTTTGATACATATGAATTAATTCCCTTTTATCTTAAAAGCGATGCAGCGGCAATAATAACCGAAAGCAAAGATAAATTCCCTAAAACAAAAATCCCGATAATCGAAGTAAAATCGGCAAGGCGAGCTTATGCATTTGCAATGTCCAAAATATCCGAAATTAATTATGAAAAACTGACTTTCATCGGCGTTACGGGAACTAACGGAAAAACCACGACAGCAACGATGATCCGCAAAATACTTGAGTATAACGGAAAAAGAGTTGGATTTATCGGAACGGGTAAAATTGAATTTGAAGATAAAAAATATATGGATGCTTATTATTCCATGACTTCTCCCGACCCCGATATTCTCTATCCAATCATAAAGGATATGCAGAGCCATGGCTGCGAAATAATCGTTATGGAAGCTTCGAGTCATGCGCTTACACTCGAAAAGCTTGCTCCGATAAACTATAAAATCGGAATATTTACAGGACTATCACACGAGCATCTTGAGTTTCACGGAAGTATGGAAAAATACTACCTTGCTAAAGAAAAACTGATAAAGAATTGCGAGTTGGCAATAATAAACTTTGACGATCCGTGGGGCAAGCATCTTTATGAAAAATACGAATCTAAAGCAACCGGTATCGGAGTTGTCTGGAGAAGCGACGTAAGCGCTACCGAGGTTGAAAACTACGGACTTTGCGGAATAGGCTACATTTATAAAGGGAAAAACTTTATTACACGAATAAAACTTCCTATCCCGGGATTATACAATATCTATAATTCAATGCTTGCATTCGATGCTGCATATAAGCTGAATATTACGCCTAAGGATATTAAGCTTGCTTTCGAAAGCATTGACCATATAGACGGCAGGTGCGAATGTATTTTTGATGAAATAACCGTCATAATAGATTATGCGCACACGCCTCTGGCGCTTGAAAGTGTACTGAAGACAATTATCGCGGATAAGGATTATTTACAAAAATTAATTCTTGTTTTTGGGTGCGGCGGTGAAAGAGATCCGTCAAAGCGCCCAATTATGGCAAAGATAGCGGAAAAATACGCGGATAAAATTATAATTACCAATGATAATCCAAGAAGAGAAGACGAGGGCGCGATAATCGACGCTATTGTATCGGGATTCACTCAAAAAAAATATGCCGTGATCAGGGATCGTGCGGAAGCTATAACCTATGCGGTTAAAAGCGCTTCCATCGGCGACATCGTGCTAATCGCGGGAAAGGGTCACGAGAAGTATATTATCGACAAGGACGGATATCATCATTTTGATGAAAAAGAAATAATAACCGACGCCTTAAAGCTTCGTAAATGCGAGGAATAGTATGCGAATAAAGCTTGATATACCTATCTCAGTCTATGAAATAGCTGCTTATTTACCTTCAATAAAAATCAGCGCAATGAAAGCAGGCCTAATAGATCATATTTCTACAGATACAAGAGAGCTCGAAAAAGGTGACCTGTTCTTTGCTTTACCGGGAGATAATTTCAACGGCGAGGACTTTATTGCTGAAGCAAAAAGAAAAGGAGCTCATACAGTTGGCACCCGTTTAAAAAACGCAGATTATTGCGTTAAGAACACCTTATCCGCACTGAGCTCATTGGCAAATCACTATAAAAACAAGTTGCAAATCAGAACAACGGTTGCAATTACCGGTAGCGTTGGAAAAACTACAACAAAAGATATGACACTAGGCTTGCTTTCAAAAAAATACAGGGCTCACGGCACGTACAAAAATTACAATAACGAGATTGGCGTTCCGCTTACTCTTTTATCCGCAAAAAAGGATACCGAAATACTTGTTATCGAAGCCGGAATGAATCATATGGGAGAGCTTGAAAAGCTTTCGAGGTGTATCGTGCCGGATATATCGGTAATTACAAAAATAGGATCATCACACATAGGTAATCTCGGAAGCAGAGAGAATATTGCAAAAGCAAAAGCTGAGATTTTTCTAGGCATGGAAAAGCCCTATGCTTTAATTCCCTACGGCGAAAAGCTCCTGGATAAATACTCTTTTGCAAAAACTGTATCTGCAGACGGTTCCGATGCTGACTTTTCCCTCTCCGTTAAAAGCACCCACCCCGGTAAAACCGTATTCGATTATAATTCCAAATATAATTCTCTGCGTTCAGCAGAGATCAAAGCATCTTCCGCGCATATTCCGGAATGCCTTGCATTCGCCATCTCGGTCGCATCAATGCTGAATATGACGAACGATGAATTGTATTCTTCCGTTTCTACACTTGAACTTACGGAAAAATCAAAAGTATTCAAAATCGGCAGCTTAACTATATTGGACGATTCCTATAATTCTTCCTATGAATCGGTAAAAATGGCACTGAAAACTCTCAATTTACACAAAGAAAAACGTAAAAGCGCTGTTATCGGAGATATTCTTGAGCTTGGAAATGAAACAGAGAGAATACACTTCGAATTGGGCAAACTGGCTGCAGGAGCAGGACTGTCAAAGCTTTACGTTTTCGGAAAAAACGCAGAAATTGTAAAAGCAGGTGCCGTAAAAAACGGTATGACTCAAGATGCGGTTTTTGTTAACGTAGACACCGACTATCCCGAAACGACCGCAAATCAGATAATCAATAATTCTTCTAATGAAACGATTCTTTTTAAAGCATCACACAATCTGAAGCTCGAACGAATTATCGATATCCTAAAAGTTAAATTAAGCGAGGCAAATTGAATGGCTGATGAAAACATAGTATTTTATTTATTAATTTTTGTTCTTGCCTTTTTTGTTACGGCTGTAAGTGTCAGAAGTCTTATTCCTAAACTGAGAAAGAGCGCAGAGCAACCGATATACGAAGAAGGGCCGATCTGGCATCTTAAGAAACAAGGCACTCCCACAATGGGCGGAATTGGATTTGTCATAGCTTTAACTGTTTCATTTTTGATTTCAGCGCTATATCTTTTCGCAAAACAAGAATACTATTTTGCTACTTCTCTGCTCCTCACCTTGCTCTTTGCGCTCTCAAACGCTTTGATAGGAATTATTGATGACTACGCAAAAATAAGAAAAAAAGAAAACGCAGGTCTTACACCTATTCAAAAGCTCTTGCTCCAAGCAATAGTTGCAACTATTTTTCTAATAGCAAGAAGGTTGATACTTTTAACATCAACAACAATAATTTTCAGTTTCGGTACAATTGAGCTCGGTATTTTCTATTACCCTATCGCATTAATAATGCTTCTCGGAACAGTTAACTCAGCAAATTTGACCGATGGAGTTGACGGAATCGCCTCGGGCGTTGCTTTTGCGATTGGTATATCTCTTGCTTTCTTATCCTCGGGTGCGAATTACGAGGTCGAATTTATAGCATTCACCGTTATGGGTATCGCTGTTGCATTTCTGATATTTAACCTTCATCCCGCAAAAATATTTATGGGTGATACGGGATCTCTGCTTTTCGGATCTCTTGTAGCTGCGGCTTGTACCTCACTTGGCAATCCTCTCATTATTCTATTCGTTGGCGGAGTCTATCTTGTCGAAAGTCTTTCGGTTATTCTTCAAGTTGTATTTTTTAAATTTACCAAAAAAAGGCTTTTTAAAATGGCGCCGTTTCACCACCATCTTGAGAAATGCGGATGGGCAGAAAACAAAATTGTTATTTGGGCAATAATTATGACACTCGTCTTCTCCCTTCCTGCTATCTTCTTATTTGTATAAATGAAAAAAACTTTTTTACATCATTCATCTGATAAAGAGATATTTTTAAAGGGAAAAATACCTTTATTCGATATCCCGTTTCTTATACTATCGTTACTTCTTTCCGTTTTTGGAAGCCTCATGGTTTTTTCTGCGGGAAGCGCATACGCAGAGTTCCGATACGACGACCCGTTCTTTTTTACAAAAAGACAGATTTTGTGGCTGATCTTAGGAATAGCCATAATGCTCGTTGCGTCAAGGATCAAGCCCGAGTTTTATTTTAAAATCACACCGTTTCTGTACGGCATAACTCTCATACTTTTACTTTTGGTGCTCGCCGTAGGATTCGTCGGTAACGGAGCTCAGCGTTGGATAAGCATCGGACCTTTGACGATACAGCCCTCGGAGATAGCAAAAATGACTATAGTAATGATGCTTGCGTATTATTTCTCTAAATGGGGCAAAAAAGCGCTAGATATCAAAATTAAAAAGAACGCATTCATCTACGGAACATTCATACCTTGCATTATAATGGGTATTCCGATAGTTCTTGTTATGCTCCAAAAGCATCTGTCCTGCATAATTATTCTCGGCTTGATAGGACTTATAGTTATTACCGTATCGGGAATCGACACAAAATACATAGCGGGCTTTACCGCGCTCGGCGGCGTCGGTGTCACTTGTCTTGCATTGTTTACCGACTATACCAAGGACAGAATAACCGTCTGGCAAGCTCCCGAAAAATATAAGCTGACAGGAGGTTGGCAAACGCTTCAAGGTCTTATGGCGATAGGCTCGGGCGGTCTTTTCGGACGTGGATTCGGCAAATCGATTTTGAAATACTGCTATGTTTCTGAGCCTGCAAACGATATGATTTTCGCAATTCTCTGCGAAGAGCTTGGTTTTTTGGGAGCGCTGTTTATCATTCTTTTGTTTGCGCTTTTGGTTGTTCGCGGATATAAAATATCCGTTCTTGCTGAAAACGTTTTTGAAAGACTCGTGATTTTCGGAGTATGCACGAAAATTGCGCTTCAGGTACTTCTAAATATAGCCGTTGTTACAAACACGATCCCGAATACCGGAATTTCACTTCCGTTTTTCAGCTATGGCGGTTCATCGCTGATAATGATATTTTTTGAAATCGGTATGATACTATCGTTTTCACGCAATGCTAAAATCACAAAATAATTATAGGAGCGCCTATATGAATATAGTATTTTGCGGCGGGGGTACTGTGGGACACATATCACCCGCGATAGCAATAGCCAAGGAATTTGAAAAACGAAATCCAGATTGCAAAATAGCTTTTATCGGAAGAGCTTCGGGCGCAGAAAACGAAATAATAAAAAAGAACGGCTACAAGCTTTATGAAATACAGGTTTCCGGTCTTATAAGAAAATTGACTCTTAAGAACTTAGGAGTCATTAAAAAACTGTTCACGGCGGAAAAGGAATCAAAGAAAATTTTAGAGGACTTTTCGGCAGATGCCGTCATTGGTACCGGAGGATACGTTTGCTTTCCCGTAGTGCGCGCGGCAAAAAAGCTTGGAATTTTTACCGCGATACATGAATCAAACGCTTCACCGGGGCTATCCGCAAAGCTTCTCTCAAAAAAATGCGATATAGTTTTTTACGGTACAAAAACGGATAACAACGATAAAAACTCGATTTACAGCGGAAATCCCGTAAGGGAAGATTTTTACAAAATACAAAAAAGTGACGCAAGAAAAAAACTCGGTATTCCTTCGGATAAGCTTTTCGTTCTTTCGGTTGGCGGAAGCATTGGAGCATGGGCGCTGAATGATGCATCTCTTGAAATGATGAAAGATTTTTCTTCAAAAAGAAACGATATTTTACATTGTCATTCGACGGGAAAGCGTTATTTTGAAAGCGTAAAAGAAACCCATCCTGAGCTTTTCCCCGCTAAGAACGGCTGTTCCGTAGTTCCTTTTATAGACGAAATGCCTCTATACCTTGCGGCTGCGGATATAGTAATAAGCAGATGCGGAGCTATGACTCTTTCTGAAATTTGCGCCTCCGGCTCCGCATCAATTCTTATTCCTTCTCCAAACGTCACCGCTGATCACCAGACAAAAAACGCTCTTCATCTCGTAGAGAACGGAGCTGCCGTTCTGATAAACGAATCGGAATTATCCGCAGAATCTCTCACCGAAGCCTTGCTTCGATTGATAAATAACAGAGAGCTTCTTTCACGGATGGAAAAAAACGCATTCCGTATTTCATCTCCAAACGCTTCACGCATTATAGCAAAAAATATTGAGAATCATATTTTATGCTCAAATAACTTGCCTGCTGGATTGTGATATAGTCCCACTCGTGGGCAAGGAGAGCTTCTTTAAGTGTAACAAAAAAACCTGTTACCTGACCGTTAAATTGCAGA
>JAFQPR010000104.1 GCA_017411605.1 Clostridia bacterium
CCGTCAAAGCCGCTCGGCGAAGAGATTTTTAGCAGAAATTTTCGTTCTTCGACCCGAAGCCGAAGAAAACTATTGCGAGCGGGAGAAAACGAGGATTTATGCAAAACCGCCAAGGCCGCTCGGCGAAGAGATTTTTAGCAGAAATTTTCGTTCTTCGACCCGAAGCCGAAGAAAACTATCGCAAGCGAGAGAAAACGGGAATTTATGCAAAAATATCAAAGCCGTGGATTAATACTCGGCGTTACCGACGGTTCTCGGATACGGAATTACGTCACGAATATTGGACACACCCGTAAGATACATTATAATTCTCTCGAAGCCGAGACCGAAGCCTGCGTGCTTTGTGCCGCCGAACTTACGGAGATTGAGGTACCACCAATAGTCCTCCTCTTTGAGTCCGAGCTCTGCCATTCTTGCGGTGAGAACGTCGATTCTCTCCTCTCTCTGAGAGCCTCCGATGATCTCGCCGACACCGGGAACGAGAAGGTCCATTGCGGCAACGGTCTTACCGTCGTCATTGAGGCGCATATAGAACGCCTTGATATCCTTGGGATAATCGGTGAGGAATACGGGCTTCTTATAAACCTGCTCTGTGATATATCTTTCGTGCTCGGTCTGAAGGTCAACACCCCAATAGACGGGATACTTGAAGTTCTCTCCCGATTTGAGAAGAACGTCAATAGCCTCGGTATAAGTAACCTTTGCGTAGTCCGCGTTTCTGAGAGCGGTGAGACGCTCAAGGAGTCCCTTATCGACGAAGCTGTTAAAGAACTGAAGCTCTGCCTCGCAGTTATCCATAACGTGGTTGATTATATGCTTGATCATATCCCAAGCAAGCTGCATATCGTCGTTAAGATCTGCAAAAGCTATTTCGGGCTCGATCATCCAGAACTCTGCGGCGTGGCGCGCGGTGTTCGAATTCTCGGCTCTGAAGGTCGGACCAAAGGTATAGATATTGCCGAAAGCCATAGCATAGGTCTCGCCCTCAAGCTGACCCGAAACGGTGAGGTTAGTGCTCTTACCGAAGAAGTCCTTCGAGAAGTCAACCTTGCCGTCCTCGGTTTTGGGAAGGTTATCAAGGTCAAGAGTGGTAACTCTGAACATCTCGCCCGCGCCCTCTGCGTCGGAGCCGGTTATAATAGGAGTATTAACGTATACGAATCCTCTCGAGTGGAAGAACTCGTGAATTGCGTAAGCGGCTTCGCTTCTCACTCTGTAAACCGCGGAGAAGAGATTTGTTCTCGGACGGAGATACGCCTGCTCACGAAGATATTCTACGGTATGTCTTTTCGGCTGAAGAGGATATTCGGGAGTTGAAGTTCCCTCGATCTCCACTTTCTCCGCCTTAAGCTCGAAGGGCTGCTTTGCGCCGGGGGTGAGAACTATCTTACCCGTAACAACGAGAGCGGCGCCGACGTTCTGCGAAGCGATCTCGTCATAATTGTTTACTTTTTCTCTCTCAAAAACGACCTGAACACTCTTGAAGTAAGAGCCGTCGTTGAGATCGATGAATCCGAACGCCTTCGAATCGCGGAGGTTTCTTACCCAACCGCCAACCGTTACACTCTTATCCGCAAATGCTTGCGGCGACTGATAAATTTCTTTGATAAGCTGTCTTTCCATTTGCTCACTCCCAAGACTTAATTTTCTTATAATACAGTAGTATAACACATAAATCGGTCTTTTTCAATGCTTTTTTAAAATTTCTACGCATTTTTATTATTTTCCGCTCAAGCCCGATTATTCCGTAAAACAGGCTCTGTTTTCTCGTATTAAGCTTTCAAAAAAACGCAACTACCGGCGCACTTTGCCGGGGTACCAACGCCCAGCTCCGTCGCACCTCAAAGCAGGAAAACAACGGCAAAATGCAAACAATCCTTGTCATTGCCATTTTTTGGTATTTTTTAGTTTTCTTCCTTATTATTATATATAATATTATATCAATTAAAATTCTCCGCTCTGCTGCGTACCGTTTATGCTTTATTTATACAAAAAAGCAGCTTATCGCACTTCAAAAAAGCAAGAAATTCCTTTTTTATTAATGTAAAGTTTAATAGTCATATATGCGTATTTTGTAACTAAAACGGCAAAAAAATCGTCTTCACGAGCAGAACAAGGTTTACAAAAATAAAGATAAGCAGAGGTATCGAAACTCGACACCTCTGCCACCTATTTTAATTTATTCCCTGAATTTACTTCTTTCCGTCAACTCTTTTATTGAAGCGAACGATAAGATCGATCTCACCGGGATCATACGGATGCCTTGCACCCGGACGGTAGAGATCGTGCTGCCATTTTGTGAAATCGTAATTCACGTTTTTATTTGGATCCTCATAGTGATTCCAGAACATTTCCCAAGGCTCATACGTCTGCGTTTTTCCAGCTACGAATCCCCAGCAATAGCAACCGATTTTTTCAAGATAAAATACAGGATATATTTCGCGCACGTCGTTATGATTTATACGGTTGAGCCACTCGGTGCAAACGAGAGGCCTTTCATATTTTTTAAGCTCGTCAATAACGAGGACTGTCTTTTCAAGATTTCCATAACAATGGAAATTGACAAAGTCGGAAAGCTCGACCGCGCGTATCTCCTCCGGAGTCTTTACTCCGCCTTTAGCTACGGCTCTCCATACGTCGGCAGTCACGGGTTGACTCGGATCGCAGGCTCTGACAGTCCGAAACACCTCTTCGAGAATGGGAATCGCCCCTGCGGCAAGCGCTATGCCGGGCTCGTTGTATACATCCCAGAACAGTATTCTTTCGTCATCCTTATATTTTGTAACTATCTGTTCTATCATCTCGATAAACTTTTCACGAAGTCCCGCTCTTTCAAGGTAGTGATAAGGCTTTTTCTTAAGCTCCTCCTCGGGTATCGGAAATCTTCCCTGATGATATCCGAGAGCATACTTTTGCTCGCCGAGAGGCTTAGGTACAAATTCCGACTCTATATCTCTTGGCAAAAGAACCTCGGTCGCAAGCACGTAGCAGACCGATATACCGTGAGCTGCGGCTATCGTAAGGTATTCCTCAAGAACACTCATATAGCTATCGCGTTCCTGGAGCCATACGTCAAAGTCTGCGATAATGCGTATCGTATTAAAGCCGATTTTTGCCGCAAGAGCCAGTTCTGCATCCGCAACCTTCATTCGCTCTTCTCTGCCATAGCTTTGCCATTGATCTATTCTGTTCGCGCAGTCGCTACCGATAAAGTTGCATCCTCTTATCCACGGATGCGAGTCATACCATTCCCATATTTTTGTTTTCGACCATTTTTTCTTCATAGCTTTTCTCCGCCTTTTCCAAATAAAATCTTTGCCGATACGCCGCGTCACGGATGACACGGCGTATTTATTAACTTATATCAAAATCCCAGATACCTCTTGCCTTCTCCAGTGGGAGAAGGGGGACCACTTTAGTGGTGGATGAGGTGTTCTCATACGTAATTGAAACATTATCCTTGATCAAAGTCCCAGATACCGTCGTTGTCCTCTTTAGGAGTAGTTTCCGTTCCCGGAGAGGTCGTGATAATATTATCCTCTTCAAGCTTTACCACTTCAAGCTCGGGAGCTATATAACCTAAAGCCCCGAATTCATTCTTTTCATTCTGCATTCTGAATTCTGCATTCTGCATTTATACCACCCCTCCTTATTCGGTTACTACGGAGTCTTTGTATGCTCTTGCGCTCTCGGAGTATTTCATAAAGCGAGCTACGAGGTTTTCAAGCTCCGCGTTATTCTGTGTCTTAGACCATTCGTAATACGCGTTGATATGGAAGCTTCCGCCCTCTGCGCCGTCAACAGTATAAGTTACGGTTTCGCATACCGCGTATGCGTAAGTATCAAGGTCAATATAAGTGCCCGTGGCGTTCGTACCCGTTACAGTGTTAACTTCTACGCCGTCAATATAGAACTTGTAGAGGCTTGCATTGGCATTTTCTGCAAGATAGAATCTTATAGTGGGAGTTGCGTCAAGCACAAAGGTTACGTCGGAAAGTCCCGTGCTCGGAGCGGTAGCGCTTCCCTCACCCGAGGGAGCGTTATTCTCGTCGTAATTTTCACCGAGAATAGCGTTTATCTTCGCTATTACATCAGCCGCATCGGTATCAAAGTACGCGTATGCCGCTCTTACGTAAGAGAGCACGTCGCAAACGAGAGTCTTTTCAACGGCGCTTCCGTCAGCAAGGATCTTCTCGGCATACTTGATTATACCGAAGGTGAAGGTCGCCGTTGCGGTCTTTTCACCTACTGTAACGCTTGCCTTAAGAGTTACGTTGCGCGCCGCTTCTTTAGCGGAAAGAGGAATCGAGATGAGATAGAAGGTTTCGTTATCAACGGTTACCTGCTTTAAGCCCGTGAAGTCCGTGTACTCCGCGCCGTCAAGTGTAAATCCTGCGAGGAAGTCCGCAGCGGGAACGTATACGTTGAGTACAAGATCCCTCGCGAGAGTGAGGCTCATCTTGGGTACGAAGTCGATGCTTGCCGCCTCTGTCGGTCTGAGCCTGTACGTCACCGTTGTACCGTTATCGGAAATCTCAACGAAGGAAAGGCTAAGTCCGCTTTGTGTCTTATAAAGAGTTGTAGGCTTAATATGAGATTTCGGGAATGCGAAGGACGTATAGTTTCCGCCCTCCGCCTTATCAAATGCGAAGGTCGATGTGTTCGAGGTATTCATTCCCTGTATTCCGGGTCTCGTAGAACCGAAGATTACACTGCCGCCCTCAATAACAACGTTTGCGCCGATAGATATGTGGCTTGCCACAATTCTTGCGGACGTATTACTGCAATTTGTAACGTCTACTTTACAATTTTTGACTAAAAGGTTATTATTATGTATCGCAAGGTCATATCCGCTCGTCGCCTGAGTATAAAGCAAAGCATAGTTTCCGCGAAGGGCAGAATCCGAATCAAGCTCAAACTCAAGTCCGTCAAGAGTCACGTAGAAGTTATGCACCTTCGACATATCGGTGTTTTCATTATACGCAACCGTCGTAGCGTCATCAAGTGTTACGGTCGGAACTCTCGTGTTTATAGCGGAGAATCTTACTATCGGGTCTTTTCCGACGATAAACTTACCGTTCGTTACGGTAATGTAGGTTTTATATCCGCAGGCGTACGCCTCAGCTCTTATGAATGCGTCGGCAGAGCCGCCGTTACCCATAGTTACGGTATATCCGCCGAGATCTACCGTTATCTTGCCGTCAAGAGTTGACAGACTCTGCTTAGCGCCGCTCTGACTATCCGTATCCATATTGAAGTCGCGTCTGAGAAGGATAACCGAGCCGTCGCCCGCCGTGCAAGCCGCAGCAGAGATAGTCGTGGTAAATTTAGTGCCGCCCGCAGTACAATTTCCGTCCTTATCAAAGACTACGAAGGGATATTTGAGAAGCGATGCATAGCTGTCCGAAATCGTTCCGTAATCGGTAACGAGCGAGCAAAGGGTGTATACCGTGTTACTTCCGTCCACGTAATACTCGGAAAGTTTGAGATCTGTTATATCGGTATTTTCTGCGTCGTTCACCTGCGCGGTGCTGACGCTGTTTCCGCTCGGAGCGGTAAGGGTAATATACTCACCGTTCTCGCCCTTGGCGAATCTGCATATACTTCCCGTTCCCATAGAAGTGAGAACGAATTTGCCGACGTTACCGTCGTCAGTTACAGTACCTCCGATAACGGTAGCGCTTATCGGAACTGCATTAACAGAGGCTACGAGAGTGTGATTCGCAGACGTTGAGGTTCCGCTGTATTTTACGTTACACTCGTTGACCGTAAGCTTATAATCGAAGCCGGATGCCGCAGTTCCCGAAGCTCCTCCGTAGGAGAAGAGGAATTTACCTGCCGCCGAGCCTGCCTCAACGTTGAGCTTATCAAGCGTAACGTAGAAGCTGTGAGGATTGGTTGCGCTCTCCGTCGCATAGTTCGCGCTGAATCTTCCGCCGATCGACGCGTATCTTACGATCGGGTCTGCGCCCGCGATTATTTTTCCGTTGGTTACCGTAATTTCGGTCTTATATCCCGCGATATGCGCTTCGCATCTGATGAAGGCATCAGCCTTTCCGCCCGCGCCCATCGTAAGAGTGTATCCGCCGAGATCTACGGTCATTTTTCCGTTTAAGGTCGAGAAGCTGTTCGATCCGCTCGCCTGAGCGTCGGTATCCATATTAAAATCGCGTCTGAGAAGGATAACCGAGCCGTCACCCGCGGCGCACGCGGTCTGACCTACCGTAGTGGTAAAGAGCTTACCGCCGCCAACGCAGTTTCCGTTCTTATCGAATACTACCCAAGGATAATCCTCTGCGGATGCGTATTCGAGAGAAATAGTTCCGTATTTTGTGAGAAGGTTATTTAATTCAAGAGTGTATACAATGTTATCACCCTCGGTTCCGCTTTCCGCGAGCTTCATCGCTCCCTCGTTATCGGATATGAAGGCGTCGGCGGGAAGAGCCGAGCCCGTAGGAATAACGACCTTCACGTATTCACCGCTCTCATTCTTGTTGAAGCGGATGGAGCTTCCCGTATCGGAAACGAGCTCGTAAACGTTAAGGTATGCCGCGTTATCCGCAATTATCTTACCGCCATTGATCTTATACGTACCCGTGAGCGCCTTGCCGCCGTTGTAGTTTCCGACGGTAAAGATCGTTGTTTCAGCCGCCGCGCCGCTTATATCAAACGTGCAATCGGTGAAGGTCATAGCATTGTTAGCGGGAGCCGCGCTTGAGCTACGCTCGTAATTATACGTTATGAGCTCTGCGGTGGTTGCTCCGTCTGCAAGACCGAATTTTATATTTTCAAAGTTAAAATCAAAGTTTTTAACGTCTGCGGTGTCATAGTCCTCGGTATCCCAGCCAAGTATTCTGACAGCGCCAAGAGTCGTTACGAGAACAGTTCCGTTCACGGTATTGACCGTTACGTCACCGTTTGTTTTTGCATCGGCGTTATAAAGCATTACGCCGTTGCAGGTTACGGTATGACCGCCAAGGTCAACGGTTATCGTTCCGTTACCCTTGGAAAGGTTATCGAATTTCGTAGTAAAATCAAAGTCGCGCCTTAAGACCATAAACCACTCGTCGCCCGTAGAATAGGTAGCGAAGTAGTTGAGCGGTCCGTGGAAGGTTGCGTACGCCTTGACGAAGTTTCCGTCCTTATCGAAGATAACCGTCGGGTAATCCTCTGCCGAGGCGTATTCCTCGGGAATGACGCCGTACTTCGTCGAAAGCTCGCCGAGTTTAAGCGTATTCGTCGTGAAATATCCGTCGTTCGATTCGGCGCTGTAATTCACCACTCCGTCAGCGGAAAGATATCCTACAGATGCGTCCGCCGTATAAGGTGTGGGCATTATCAGCGAGGTGTAATTACCTTCGCTGTCCGTCTCGAAGGTTACCGAACGTAAGCTGTTTACAATGTTAAGCCATCTTTCCGAATCAAGCTTTATTCTGCCGCCGGTCAAGGTGTAAGAGAGTGAGAGCGCGTCGGACTTTCCGAAGAGAGTCGATTTAAGGTAAGGAAGATTTTCATTACCAATATTAAAGAGGCATCCGTCAAAGGCGATATTTACCGAAAGGTCAACGTCCGACTCGGTCGAGCTCATAAGCGAGGTCGCTGCGGTTCTGCCTACGATTCCGAAAACAACGCCCGTGAAGCTTACGTCAAATTCCCTGCCTTGTGCCGCTGTCACAGAGCCCTCATATGAAACAACGGGAGCATCCGCGAAATAAAGCGTTCCGCCGTATACGTTAACTACGGTCTTTTCCGAGGAAGCCGCGTCTGCCTTAAGCCAGATAGGACCGTGCTCACTCGTTTTTGCCGTGAGCTTATAGCCGTTAAGGTCGATATTTACCTCTTCAAAATCAGCTATTATCTCGGAATTATCCGAATCGGTGAGCGTATAATCAGCATTCAGAGTTACGGTATATCCGCTCACGTATGCCGCGAGCGCTTCGCTCCAGCTTGCGTGCTCCGAAACAAGAGTATCACCCGAATAGAGAGCTATGGGTTTATCGGTATTCACGGGAGCCTTAAGCGCGTATCCGCCGTCGTAGAGCTCCGCGATTCCCGCATTCGAGATACTGATATCGGTGACCGTTTCAACAACGGATATGTAGTCAATGTATATAGGACAGTCAACGCGCGAGCCGTTTTCCATTCTGCCCTCGGGGGTTACGTCAACGATAAGTCGCTTCGGCTCGTACTCTGCCGCTATGCCGAAATCGCTCTCGTGAACGGTATATTCAAGAGTGAACTCAACCCACTCGCCCGCCTTGGTGTTTACGTTTTTGATACTCTGATTATAATCCATGGTATCGTATACGTTATCAAGGTAAACGCCCGAAGCGGATTCTATATAGAAGAGTATATCACGGGAAACGGTATCGTACATTCTCACGGTTACGGTGTACTTTCTGCCGTAATCCGCCTTTGTTACGGTATTGCCGTTATTTATTATATTATCCGAGAACAGAGCCGTGGTCGTTCTCGCGTAGAACTCGTTATCATATTCATATTCGGGAACGTTGGGATATCTTGAGCCGTTCATACCGACGATGAACTTGACGGCGCTCTCACCGTCAAAGGTTACCGCCTCGAACTTTTCACCTGCGGCATAACGTGAGTCGGCAGAACGGACGTAGTTACCGAATCTCGATTTGTTGCCCGAGGTATATCCCGATGAGCCGAGAGCGGCAAAATCATCTCTGAAGGTCTCGCTCTCGCCCGCCTCACGCTCGGCTTTGACGTAGAAGATAACCTCATCGCCTACGTTCTTCGTAAGAAGATAATCGGTAACGTCCACGGAATAGAAGCCCGAGCCATAAAGATTAACCGAGCCGAGATATTCTCCGTCGGTAGAGCTCTTATCGGCAACCGCGTATATGCCTGCAACGTTCGCAGCATCATTCGCTACGCCAAAGTAGAGTGAATAGCTGTTTCCGCCCGAGCTTGCGGGAACGGTAGCGGTGATATACTTGCCTTCAACCGCAGCCGCCGTACCCTCTGCATACTCGGTAGTGAACGTCATTACGTAATCTGTACCGAGCGTAGTTCCATTATCACCGACAAGTGATGCGGGAACGGTTACCTTATAGGTAGTATTTCCGAGATAAGCGCCGCTCGGAGTGAAGGTCCACTCGGTATTTCCGTAAAGTGAGCTCCACTTACCGCTGACGGTGTTACCGTTCGGGTCGCATACCGTAACCTTAGCTATCTCGTCCGCCGAAACAGAGCCGATAAACTTGATTACTACGTCACCCGTAAACGATATGCCCGCATCGCCGGAGCGAGGTGTGGTATAAACTACCTTAACGCTCTCACCCTTAAGATAATATCCGAAGAAATCAAAGAAGGCGTCGTAGGTATCAACACCGTGGGTTATATCCTTACTGTGCGTGAGCATATGACCGACGGGAGATTCAAACTGAAGCGAGGGCGTATCGAGCGCACGCGCAAGGTTAGTTCTTATATTCGACGAGCCCCATGCGGATTGATAATCGTCGTAAAGGTTGCTCGTGATAAAGATAGGCGCGCCGCCTATGTCCATATCCTCATAAGCGGGACCGCAGCAGGCGTAAAGAACGTTTGCGTAAGCAAGTATTTCCTCACCCGCGCGTTTCTCGGAAGAGTATGTCAGCCAGGGCTGAAGCTCTCCGCCGTCAACGGTTATACCCGCGCGAGTCGTGTCCTCCGTCTTACCGTTCTGATAATAGGTCTCGCCTGCGTGATTCGGAAACTCGCGCTTTGAGGTATACTCGTTGATTCTCGCGTCCATCGCTTCCTCAAGAGTCATACCCTCGGGTACTTCGGTATAATCGTGCAGCTCTGCGCTTCCAAGGAAGGTGAACCAACCGCCCTTCGAGTTTCCGTAAACACCGAAGGCGTCCTCGTTAAAGTTGTAGGTCGCGCTGCCAGCATCGTTTAAATATCTCAGATAGCGCATAGCCGCCGTGTAGATGCGCTTATCATTATAGATATGAAGAGAATAATTCATCTGGTCGCCGGTATATCCGCCGTTCCCCTTCTGACCGTCGAAATAGCCGTAGCTTGCCATTCTTGCCATAGGCTCCCAAAGGTAATCGAATACCGCGCTTGCATATCCATTGAACAGGAAACCGTTCGTATGAGGTCGCTTATCTGCGCTTGTAATACCGCTCGTCGGGAAGGTCGAGGAGTTTGCGAGAGATACCACGGGAACAGCATTCTCGGGACTCGTGGGATAAACGATGTTTATATAGAGATTAAGATCAACGGGAGTTCCGTCGGGATTGACACAGTCGAATATATCGTTCGCCCAAGTGTGCATTACCTTAATATACTCACCCGTACCGTCGGTATCCGCAAACTTACCCTCGGCATCGGTATACCATACGGGAGCGGAGCCGTCGTTTATTCCGTTTGCAGTGGATTTTCTGTTACCCTCGGAGTCCGTCCATTTGACGATAACGTCCTCTTTATAGGATCTGAAATCGTTGTTCCAGGTCTCAACTATCTTCTCAAGCGTACCGTCCGCTCCGTGCTTATCGGCTTCCCAGAAAACGTTTCCGAGAGAAACGTTGCAGCCCGCGGGAGCAACAAAGCTTTCGGGATATTCACCTTCGGGAATCGACGAATTATCGAAATACGTACCGGTAGTGATACTGCTTCTCAGAAGCTGAGCAGACCAATCAAGATCGGGGCTGACGGCTTTTGAGTTGTTAAGATAATCGAATACCGTAACGATATATCCGCGCTCAAGCATCGAGGTTATTATTTTGGTATCGCTATCGGTACCAACCCTCTCTGCCATAGTATTCACAACGTATATGATAACGGGCGTTCCGCCGTTCGCCATATAATCGGGTACGGCAGTATGCTTCTCCTTATCAAAATACACGGATATCTCCATAGGAATACCTATGTATCCGTCGCTATCAAGAGTAGCGGTGTCACCGATCTTATACGCCGCAAGGTTGGATTCTATTTCCACCATAGCGTCAACAGCTTCGCCGTCCGTGCTCGCCGCCGCCACGATAGCTATTCCCAGCGACAGGCATAAAACGATAATAAGACCGACTAATAATAATCTTTGTTTTTTGCTTTTCATTTTCTGTGCTTCCTTTCATAATACTTTTGTGCAAGCTGCACATTTTTTGATGCAATAAGCTGTAAAAAATATAAATAAACAATTAATGCTCAATTTTATTTTACCATTTTATATTGACATCGCATTTTATTTAGAGTTATAATTACTAACAAAAAGTTAGATTTGAGAGAAGTAAAATGAAAATATACAAGAAGGAATTCGGCTACTCCGAGGATTTCCGTTCAAGATATCACGACGAAAGCTATTTTGCTAATACGCATATTCATCAGTACATCGAAATAATGTATGTCACCGACGGCAGTCTTAAGCTTACGGTGGATGGCAAGCAATGCGAGGTAAAGAGCGGCGAGATAGCCGTAATTACCCCGTTCAGAATACACAGTATTTCATCGACAGACGCAAAATTCAGACTCGCGGTCTGCTCCGTCAGCTGCGTACCGAACTGCGCCGCGGATAACGAGCTGTTTTTTGCGAGAGAGGACGCGGTCTTTTGTGCGAGCGAGCTCCTTCTTTCGCATATGAACAGTGTATTTCTTGCGGAAGATCGGCGCTACGTCGAATATCGCGGAGAAAATGTTCCCAGGCGAATAAAGGCGCTCCTATACCTCTTGCTCACGGAATACGCGGAAAAGGTGACCAAGGTACTTCCCCAGAAAAGCCGCGACGGGCTTTCCGCCCTACTTATATACATCCACGACCACTACACAGAAAATATTACGCTCGAGTCCGCCGGCCGCGAAATAGGCTACAATCCGAAATATCTCTCGCAGTGCCTCTCAACCATTCCCGGAATGAGCTTTTCTCTTGCGCTAAACTCCCTTCGCATAAGCTTTGCAAAAAGACTTCTCGTCACTACCAATTACAAAATAATAAACATAGCATACGAGAGCGGATTTGGCAGCGAGCAAAGCTTCCACCGCGCATTTTTAAAGCAATCAAAAATGACTCCCGGTGAATACAGAAAACGGTACAAATAACAAAAAAGCACCCTTTGCGACAACATTAGTTTGCATTTAGGGTGCTTTGATTTATTTTACAGAAAATTCGGTTATGAGCTTTATACTCTCTTTCGCGGGAATAGATATAAGTCCTTTTTCTTCTGCGGATGACTCGAGATGGAAGCAATCTATAGCCGAGGTCTGAGGCTCGCAAACGAAATACGGAGCGCCGTCCTTACGCCAGAGCATACGGTATTTATAATCGTCCGACGCTCTGTAGATTATGCGTTTTCCCGAGCGCTTATCGTATATTGCGCATTCGTTACCGCCGTGGCCGTAAAACGCGCTGAGAGCCGACTTTGCTATAGGATATTCGCCGCAGTTCATAAGACGCTCTCTTTCTCTGCCGCCGATATATTCAAGGGTTGGCAGATATTTTTCGTCCCTTATATGCTCCTTCGTTACCGAAGCCCCGAAGTAGCAATCCTCGGTTGAAGAACCGCTAATGAAGGGGGCATTGAAGGTCGTATGGAACGCAAGCATAAAGGGCATATTTTCATCCGAAAGATTGGTCACGCTCACTACCTCTCGCATTCCGTCGGCACTCAAGGAGTATTCCCTCTCAAGCACAAAGGCGTGCGGAAATCCGAGATATTCTCCCGCTGCTGCAGAGTAGGAAAACTTAACGCGGTCTGCCCGAAGGTCGGTTATTTCGAAGGGCGTTTCATAAAGCTTCCCGTGAAGGTGGCAGCCCGTTTTCTTTTCGTTTATGGGAAAGACGTATTTCCTTCCCTCGAACTCAAATTCACCGCCCCTTATTCTGTTCGGAGGAAAGAGTATCGCGTTACCGAAGAGGAATATCTCAGAGAAGAGCTGCTCCTCGGAGTCCGGCGAGCGGAGAATATCCGCGCCGCTCTCTTTATGGACCAATTTATAGCAATTACCGCCGAGGTCGGAGCGGAAGGCGGCTTCATACCCGCCTCCCGAGATTTTTACGTCTGTTTTAATCATTTTACTATCTCACCGAAAAGATATGCGTGGAAGTTTGCAGAGTCATCAGCAAGCACCGCATCAATATATGCTTTAGACTTATCCGTCTCGCCCTTAGCAAGATAGCCGTAGGCAAGAAGAAGGTTACCCTGACTCGTATGAGCCTTAACTATATCGTAGCCGAATGGGGGATATGCAGGCGCGCCGACACCGTAGTAATCGTTAACGTCGGCGGTAGCAACGCGACCCTCTCCCATAGAGATAAGAGCATCGGCAAGCATATCCGCGCGCTCGGGATTGCCCGCCTCGCGGAGCGCCTTACACTGGAAGTAGGTATGCACGGTGGGTGCGCCCTTGGTAGTATCCGACAGCGCAAGATACTCTTTAGCCGCTTCCTCGTTTCCGAGCTTCTTATGGCATGCGGCTATCATACCGTAAAGAGGAGCGTCGTTCACGAAGTAATTCTTCTCTTCTCCGTAGTTTTTCGGGAAGGTAAGTCCCGCTGTGAACTCGGCAAGAGCAGCCTCGTAGTCACCCTTATCGTAAAGTTCCTTACCTATAAGGTACTGAAGCCACGCGTGATGCGCGGTGAGGTTACCCTCTCCGCCCTCGTAGGTGTGGAAGGTATGCGCGGCAAGGATAGCCTTTGCCTTCTCATAATCCCCCGCAACAGTCGCAAGGATGGAATAATTAAGCGTGCAGTCGTCGCGCTTGTTAACGAGGTAGCTGTACTTTTCAAAGAGCGCTATTCTCTCCTCGAGAGGAAGATTCAGACTCTTATACATCTGCGTCAGCTCGTAGAATATTCTGTCACTCTCGGGAGCGAGCAGGAGAGCCTTTTCAAGGTACTCTCTTGCCTCAGCCGCGCGGCCGAGGTGGTCGAAATACGCAAGGGAGAGATTCCTGTATGCGGGAGCAAATTCAATTTCGGATACCGTCTTCTCAAAGGCGGCTGCCGCATCGGCATAGCGCTCGAAGTTATAGAGGATGCATCCGAGATAGTAGGAAGCCATAGCAGTACCCGCAAACTCAAGCACTCTGATGCTCTCCTTTCTCGAGGGGAACTCGCACTTCCAGCTCTGCTTATCCGCAAGAGCGATATACGCATCGGTATCGGCAGTGTTGCCGAGAAGATCGGAGACGAAGCCAAGGTAATAGTACTTCATAGCGCCGTCAGCGCATCCGAGAAGCACGCCTCGCGCCTCTTCAAAAAGACCGAACTGCATATACTCGTTTGCGAAGTAGATCGCGTTCTTTTCGGTATCAAGCCCCGAGAAGAAGAGCGGATCCTTTTCGAGGATATCTTTTCTTATGTTCACGTTACCGAGAAGAACTCCGCGCATATACTGAGCAAGAAGGTCCTTCGCATTCGTTTCGAGGGAGAGGTCGAGGAACGCAACCGCCTCGTGGGCTCTTCCGCGCAGCGCCTCTATCTTCGCAAGCAGATAATAACCCTGAGAGCGCTGAGGATAGGACCATATAGCGAGGTACGCATCATCGTACGCCGCGTCAAGCTCGCCGAGGTAGAAACGGCAGAGCGCGCGAGAGTAATAAGCCTCTGTATCATATGGGTTGAAGTTACGGAGCGTTTCGCGCTCGATAGCCTTAGTATAATAGCTGATAGCCGTCTTAAAGTCGCCACGGGTAAGGTGATAGTCACCCATAGCCTTGTTACATCTTATATCACCGGGGTCGCGCCTGAGTCCCTCAAGGAAGTAGTCCTCAGCTCTGTACGCAAAGTGCTTATACTGAACGAGGTGAGCGCCGTTGAGGTAAAGCTCCTCGACAGTTTCAAGCTCCTCGGGGCGCTTTGCGGGAAGACGGGGCGAGAGAGGCTCTTTGTTACCTCTTACGAATTCGGTATAGGAAAGAACGGTCTTACCGTCCGCATCGCAGACCTTAATAGTCGCTATGCCCGAAAGCTTGCAGGAAACGTTCTCGGTATAGGTAGTTTTCGGGGAAAGCTCCTCTACCTGTCTTTCAAAGACAACACCGCTCTCATCCGACACGGTCACGGTGCAATTCTTGCGAAGCGAGGTGGAATATACGCCTACGAATACGCCGCTATCGGTTCTCTCAAGGTTGAGCGCCATCTCGCGGTCTGCGCACTTCGTTTCGCCGATATCCTTCACGGGATACCAATACTGCTCAAATGTCTTTGTTTCGTGAGGAGCTATCCAGGTGAAGTCGGGTTGGTTATCCGTGTAGCAGCCCGTCATAAGCTCAACGTATCTTGAGCCGTCATCGGTGAGGTTTGCGCACCATTTTGCGCCAAAATTACTGTCCCCCCACGTCCAGAGCTTCTTTCCGGGGGCTACGTGGTGGTTTGCAACCGTTACAACGCCGCACTTTTTACCCGCATCATAGCCCGATACGAACTCGGCATCCGACTGCCCCTTGGAGATAAGGAACGAGCAAGGAACCTTTACTGCGGGGAAATGGTGAATATCAGTTCCCTCTCCGTAATCGAAGGGACGAGCGGTCTTGTATACGCCCTTTGCTACGGGCCAATTGAGAACAGCGCGTCTGTCATGGTCGTTTACGTACTCAACGTCGGGCGGGAATACTATTTTATAGTCATCGTTTACCTCGACCGCGAGGTTTGCCCACCACATAAACGGATGCGGCTCGCTTGTTCCGTTATAGACGGTTATCTCCGCTTTTACGTATGAATGGTCATCGTCAACGCTGACTTTAACCATGCCCTTCATATTGTGGAAATAATCAATTTCGCCCATATATGCAAACTTTTCTTTGCCTTTTTTACCAATTTCGACATCGGTAGGCATAAAAGTCGTCGGTCTGTGATGCTGAGGCCAGTTGAACTCAATACCACCCGAAACCCAAGGTCCCGCAAGTCCTACCATCGCGGGCTTGATAACCTTATTATAGTAAATGAAGTCGTATCCCGTTGTCTTATCGTAGGCTCTGTTTATCTTGCCGCCGATTTCGGGAAGAAGGTCCACCGAGATATACTCGTTCTCAAGAGTGATACTGTCATACTCCACGTCAACCTTCTCGTCGGAGAAATTAGTTACGTAAGGAATAGGATAGAGTCTTCCGCTCGCGCCCTGATACGGACGCTTTTCGAAGAAGAGGGGCAACGGCTCAGCGTTACCGATAGGATATGTCGGTATCGAAACCTTTTTTCTTTCAAGCTTGCTTTTCATAAACAAAAACCGCCTTTTTAAGTTTTTTCTTTAGTATAACCTAAAAGGCGGTTTTATGCAAGCCAAATTTTTATTCTGTTTTGTCGGGATTTTTAAACCTTACCCCATACTCGTCAAGCAGGGCAATAAGTCCGCGGCGCGAGTCCGTGCCGACCGTATCGAGCATCTTTTTAACTCGGTACTTGACCGTATTTATCGCGAGATAGTGCTTCTCGGATATCTTCTCATAGGTCAGCCCCGAGGTTAAGTCGTAAAGGATAGCGATATCGGTATCGTCGCAGTTGGAGAGCATAATGTCAAGAGCTTCCATATCGCAGAGGTTCTTGTCCCCGTAGAAGTCCACCTCCGAGGAGCTGTATATCTCCGCGCCGACGGGCGAGCCCATCGGGATATCTCCCCTGCCCTCAAGGAATTCCATATCGAAGGTCATAACGGTCGAGTAGATGACCTCCTCTTTTAGTAAGAATCTATACAGCATAGCAAGCTGAACGCCCGCCTCGTGATAGTCAATTCTGCAAACGGGATAGGGGTTATCGAAGTATTCGGATATTTTCATACCCGAGCAGGAGCATATCCTGCGCCCCTCTGTGATACTCTTATATTTGTTATACAGCATCACTGCAATATTGTCGTTACAGCAGACAATATTCGATATTTCCCCGCATTTCTCGGAAAACTCGTCAAGGCATCGAAGCACGTCACCGTGATTCTTGAAAACCTCGTACTTACCGCCCGCCTCGTTCACCGCGTATCTTATTCCTATGTATTTGAGCCTATCGGGAAGAGAGTCCTCGTTATAGCCGAGGATAGCGGTCTTACCCTCGTTTTCCGATAGAATGTATTTCGTCAGTCTGTACGCCGACTTAGTATAGTTCGGGGCTATACTGCTGTATTTATACATCGTATCGAGATATTGGAATCCGAATACGAGCGGATGCACGCCGCGCGCGTTAAGCTCCTCTATCCTGTCCGTTGACCACTTGAGCGATTGGCAGATGATTATGGCAACACGGCATACCTCGGGCAGCTCCGAGGTCTTTTTATATATAGCTATCTCATCGTGCTTCTTCTTTGCGACGGACGTGATACCGTCAAGAAGCTGATGCACTCGGTTATTATCCGAATAGTTCTCTTCTACCAGAATATAAAACATATCTCTACCCGCAAAAAGCTTTATTTGCCGACTCCAAAAAAGCGAGCGGCTATGCATTATAGCGCCCAAGTTTTAAAAAAATGGGCTGCCCGAACGCAAAACGCATCCAAGACAGCCTCATTCGTTCAATTTATTTTAGCATACCAAAGCTTTTTTTGCAATACTTATACGGTAAAATCTTCGATATAAAGACCGAAGCCGTCAGCATCGAGCACCTTTTTATACCCTTCAGCGTCTATGCCGAGGAAGCTTGAGAAGAGATAGAGCGGATAGGAATAGTGAAGCTCACGCGCGCTCTTTGCCTCGTCAATATAGCCGATGAAGAACGGAGTCGTGCCGAAGTAGCCGAGAGTTTCCTCTTTTGCGGCAGCGCACCACGCATCGTATCTCGAGCGGACGAGAGCCCGAGCCTCGTCAGCCTTACCGAGCGCCTCAAGTCCGCGAGCCGCATAGTAAGCGAAGGTATAAAGGTACATATCGGTGAAGAAATCAAAGTTAAACGTGCCAAACCACAGGTAGATATCCTTTGCCTCGTCAGCGCGGCCGAGCTTCTCCAAGCACTTTGCCTCGAAGTACTTATAGGGAGCGCGTTTAACTGCGTTCCAGAGTCCCGAGCCGAGCGATTCGGGAAGGACCTGAGCGGAGCGGAATATCTCGAGCGCCGCTTCGTAGTCACCATTAAGGTACGCGTCCTTGCCTAGAAGATAGTGAGCAAACATATACTCGTCGGCGATATAGTGCTCGCCGCCCTCGCAGGCAACGAAGCGTCTGCCTAGGAGAAGGTCAAGCGCAAGCCTCGGCTTGCCCTCGTGGTTATAAGCTCTCGCGAGCTCTACTGTTATATCGTCGCGGTTCATATCTCTTGACTTGATGAACGCCTCGATAGCCTCGGGTGGCTCTCCCACCTTAGCCATAAGGTGAGCGCACTCGAAGGTTATCTGCTTTTCGTCACGCGGAGCAAGCTCTGCTGCGCGCTTCATAAGAGTAAGAGCCTTTACTTTATCATTCTTATGCGAGTAATAGCCCATAGAAAGGCATCGGAGCGCTCTGTAATTATCCTCGCTCTCGCAAACGCGCTCAAACTCCGCGATTCCCTCGTCATACATACCCTTTCCGTAAAGAAGGCAGGCGTAGAGATAACGCGCGTAATTGTTACACGGGTCGGCGCAAAGCAGCTTTTCAAGCACGTGCTTTTCAAACATTCTCGAGGGGAACGCGATACCTACCTCGCTCTTCGGCGCATCGGTATTGTCAAGCATCGCGAGAACGAAGCGCGGCATCGAAGAAAGGCTGCGATAATTTGACACGCCCAGAAGGAGAGCCTTTATCTCGGAGTGAAGTCCTGCCTCATAAAGATACTCTGTGATATCGAGGCAAACCTGGCTTATATCAGTATGAACAAAGTCGCAGAAGGTCTTATAATCACCCGTGGTGATAGCAACGAAGGCGCGCGTGAAGAGGTTTATCTTATCCTTATTTAAAGCGCAATTCCATACACGGTCAGCGCCATCTTTATCTCCACCGAGATACTTTGCATAGCCGAGGAAGCTCTGTGCAACAACGGCGCGGGAGTTACCGCAAAGGGACTCCTCAAGATGCTCGACAGCACGAAGATAGTCGCCGCGTCTTATATCAATAAGACCTATATGCTGCATTGCCGCAGCCTTATAATCGTAGCACCAGGCTGCCTTGAAGAGATAGTTATATCCCTCGTCTATCTTAGCGAGCGAAAGCAGGCAAAGTCCCTTGAGATAATATGCCTTACCGCTCTCGTGGCGAATATTGAAGCGGGAGAGTGACTTCTCCGCTTTGTTTATATACTCAAGAGCGAGAGCCGCGTTGTTATTCTTAAGATAAAGCTCTGCAAGCGCGGTCAGTGCCGGAGCAAACTCGGGATCGCGCTTCAAGGCTTCAAGATAGCACATCTCTGCGGAATACTCGGGCGAGCGGTACTGCTCAATATGGAGCGCCTCGCGGTAAAGCTCCTCTGCGGTTTTAACCCCCTTGAAGTAAGGAAGCTCGCGTCTTGGCTCGGGGATCTCGCGGTCAGACTTCGCCTTTATCTCGTAGTCGATATAGGTTACGACGCCTACCTTGATATTTATAGAAACACCGGGGTGGATATCGGTCTTGCATAGCTCGGTTATCTCATAGCAAGGGATATCGACGGTCTTATTAAATACGACACGCTCCCCGTCCATTACGGTAACGACAGCTCCGCTTATTGCCCCAGTTGCCTGAAGAGAGATATTGCCGCACTCGTCGATATATACCGCGCCAAACTCGTTTGCAAACGCGGGGATACCCTTATCGTGGATCGGGAACCACTTCTGCGAGAAGGTCTTCGTTTCGTAGGGCTGAAGCCAGGTGAGGTCGGGCTGGTTATCCGAATAGCAGCCTGCCATAAGCTCGGCATACTGACCGTCGGTATCGGTGAGAGCCTTTTCCCAGGTCTTTGAGAGCTGATTATACGCCCAAGTGAACATCTTCTTACCGGGTGAAATATGGTGGTCGGCAATGTGAACAACGCCTGCCGCCTTACCTCTGTTATATCCGCCGAAGTAATCGTACTCGGACTCTGCGCTGAAGTAAGAGGTCGCATCTCTCGTGCTCTTATGCTTAGAGATATCGGTATCTCCGTTATAATAAATACCGTTGAACGCGCCGAATCTATCGTTATTCGCGATAGGATAGGTAGTTACGGAGCGCTTATAGTGGAATCTTACGTAGTTTACGTCCTCGGGGAAGAATATTTCGTAGCTCTCGTCAACGGGAACTGCGGCGTTTTCCCACCAGAGGAAGGAATGACGGTGAGCGGTGGTGTTATCTACCTTGACCTTTGTTTCGAAGATACACTCGCCGTCGCGGAGCGATATGCCTACCATCCCCTTCATACGGTTAATAGGGTCATGCTCCGAGAGCCATACGGTAGCGTATCCGTCACCATTTTCTATGTAATAGTCAACAGGCATAAAGGTTGATGCTCTGTGGTGGAAGGGCCAGTTGAACTCAAGTCCGCCCGAGGTCCACGAGCCGAGAACGCCGATAAGCGCAGGCTTAATTACGTTATTCTTATAGAAGAAGCCGTAGCCGTTCTTCTTATCGTTTGCGTACCATATCTTTCCGCCAAGCTCGGGGAGAATGCCTATCTCGATAAACTCGTTTTCAAGAGTGAGAAGAGTATACTCTCTCTTTTCTCGAACGTCGCGCTGCGCCTCGAGAACGACCTTATTGGGATAAGGATTTCCCGAAGTTCTCTGATGAACTCTGTTCTCGGCGAACATAGGAAGGTCTTCCTGCTTCGCCTCGGGGTAAGTATCAATTAGAATTCGTTTTTCTTCTGCAAGTACCATAGCTTTTTAGCTCCTTGTCATTTTTTATTACACTAACATTTTACAACTAACGAAAGCAAAATACAATACAAAAAAATCTGTCACGCCGATACGGTTTTGTTGTACTTTTTGGAGGGAGCAGGTCGCAACAAAAACAATCCCCACAGCATAGCAAAAAAAGAAAGCAAGGAGCAGCTTTGCAAAAAAATACGCCGCAAACCATTGCTTTCTTTTTTCATTTATTATCGTAAAATACAAATCAAACGACAAAAATGCTTATTTTTGACTACAATATTTTACATTTCTCGACATTTCTATTTTTAATAGTAGCACCGACGCCAATTATCTTGGGCAGATATCTTATTAAAACTCACTCAAAGAGAGCATTAATCTCTTCATTATTTCTTTTTGCAAGGTAATCAGAAACGGTTTTTCCATCCGAATCAACAGCGTTTACATCTGCTCCGTTATCCAAGAGATATTTAACGATACTTACATCAGAGCTCCTAACCGCAAACATCAGAGGGGTAATTTTTTCATTTGATACAGATGCATTAACGTCAGCATATCCGTCTTTCAAAAGCACCTTAACTATTTCATAATGATCAAACATTATTGCATAGCAAAAAACGCGCTGCCAATCCACGTTTGATTTATCACAATTATCAAATGCATAACAGAATAAACTATATATTTTTTCTGCATCCTCTTTAGCAAGAACGGGAGTATTCCAAGTCATATCTATAAATATCGCACCTTGACCATAATCATCAACGTAGTCGATAGAAGCTCCTTTAGAAATAAGGTACATAACAATTTCGTACCAATCGTCCTCGCAATAATCTAACGCAACGTGTATCGGTGTATACTCGCGATCATCCGGAATATAACTATTAACGTCCGCACCGCTTTCAACCAAAAGCTTAACCATTTCTAAATTTCCCGCCTTGCAAGCTTCTGCCAGAGGATAATAAATTCTTGTCATGAGGATTTCGCCCTGCCACCACGACGGTGCAAGAGTAGGATAAGTATTAAGAGCGGACGGGCACTCGGCTATTATGGACTTAACAAGCTCATAATCATTAGCGATTATCGCATTATTCAACGCTTTGGCATATTTACGTTCTTCCCTTGTTGAGCATGACACCATACTTAAGCAAGCTAAAACAAGCACCAAAATCAAAGCTATCGCTTTTTTCATTTTTTATTACCTACCTAAAAATAAACTTTATCAATCTCTATCGATCTTTCCTAAAAAAGGTTTTCTGTTTGGCATCATATAATATGCGGAAATATATGCGGGATCAAGATACTCTTGAAAATCTCTAACTTCATCAAAGCCGAATTTTCGTTTTACGGAGCTGTTAACTAAATTCTGAGTGAAGAACGAAATTGCTACCGTAACAAGATAGGCGATCGGAAAATAAATGAGTGCAAATCGCCATCCAAAGGCAAACGAAAGACATAACCCGATAAAAAACAGAGAAGCCGTTCCGCCGATCAAATCATCAAATGGAGCAAATAGCAATGCTTTAACGATATTATAACTTCGATATAAATCATCTATGCTTTTTACACCTTTAGCGGCGTATGAAACACCTGCAAAACAAGCATTCTCCGAACCGAGAAACATTCTCTCATAAATTGCATTAGAAGAAAACCGTAGCTTCTCTCGAGTTATCGTAAACTCGCAATACTCACCTATCCAAACATAACGATAATTGGATACAAGCGATATATAAAGAAGATTATTTTTGAACTTTGTTTTATTATGAACTGATATAGAAATCTCTAAATCGCGACTAGTTGAATGCTCAATAATTTTGCTTTTGCGCGGATGAACTATATAATTAACACCTGCTATAGAAATCATAGCAGCATGTCTCGATGTATTCTTAAAGTTTAATTTCATATCTGATCCAAAAAAGTCTGCGACGGTATTGCTATTATAAATGATATTAACACAACCAATATACGTGCGCACGTAATACTTTTTTGTATTATAGCATAGACAATCGATCTTGTCAAGCAAGTGCAACCGCTCGTTGCAACTACTCCGGTAAAATCAATGCAATATTATATGAAATCTATTATATTCTAATCATAAAACTCAAAATAAAAATGAAAATATAATCACAAAAATATATTGATATTTCAACTTATATTTTTATTAACCGCAAACACAATGCATTAAAAAACAGCATTGTTTTTTTAAAAATATGACTACAATATTTTACATTTCCGAACATTTCTCAAAATCGTTATATAAAATGAAGGCTGCTCCGCAAAAAAGCAGAGCAGCTCCAAAAATAAGGTTATTTAACCTAAGTCAAAATCCCAAATACCGTCGTTATCCTCTTTTGGTGTTGTTTCGGTACCCGGCGAAGTCGTAATAATATCCTTTGCTTTAATCTCAACGATCTCGATTTCCGGATCTATATATTTTTTCATCGATCTTTACCTCCAATCAAGCGTTTCCCTGAGTAAGCGTTACAGTTCCGCTATCGGGTACGATATCTATAAGCACGTAGCTCGTTCCGTCCTCAGCCTTAATAACCTCGTAGGCTTCTGTGCCGCAAACCGCAACGCTCCAGCTGTCGGGAACGCTTACCTTGACGGTAAGCGCCACGTTGTAAACGTCATCCCTCTCGCCGTCCGTGAGCGTGATTCTTATCTCGCCGTTTTCAAACTCGGTCTCAAGCTCTGCAGTTGCCCATTCGCTGAAATAGAGAGTCGCCTCGGTATTGGTTGCTATCCAGATATTTCTTTCAAGCGCATACTTAAAGAGCATTTCCGCCTGAGCCTCTGTGATATTATGACCGTTTGCAGATTCGTTCTCAAGCATCAAATGTATGCAGAAGCACGCCCAGCCGTTAATATCGAGCGCCGCATCAATATAATCCGTCCAGTTGGAAATATCGTCGTTGACAAGTCCCTCGGGATTTGCATTATAATGCTCAACCATATATCTCGGGATCGTAACTCGCTCTTCAAACGTGCCGAAGTTATCACTCGTTACTATCTTGGTATAGAGATCAAGGTCAGGATCGTACGTAGCGCCAAAGGTGGAGTTAACACCTATAAGATCACCGTTTTCGTACGCATTCTTTATTACCTGATTAAGATATTCCTTATAGCTCGGTATCACAGTACCGTCGGGGAGCGTATAATCGATAGTTCTGACGCCGATACCCGGATTTATAAAGGAGAGCATCTCTCCTTTCGGTCCGACATACTCAGGGAATAGCGTCTCGAGTATCTGCTTAGATGCATATATCTCCTTGGTAACGCTTCCCTCGGGCATAACCTCCGATACAATTATCTCCTTTGAATTGGTCACGTACTCGAAGGAGCCTCCGTCGTCGTTGCTTCCAAAGTAATCGTGAGTAAACGAGTGGTTTACTATCTCGCAATCGGTAGAGCTCAAAATATCGTTCCAGAAATCTACGCTCTGCTGATTTACCTCGTATACGTATTTGCCGTCAACCATAACATAGTTCGGAATACCGTCGCCGTCGCTGTCTTCTACCGCAAGCGTTGCCACCTGCTTTACCGGAAGCGCAAACGTGAAATTAAGCTCAGGATTTTCCTCTACCATTTCCTTAGCGAATCTTGCGGTAGCCCAATTTCCGTCGTCAATAACGAACGTAACTGCGGCATCTGCGCCGTTCTTGTTTACGATCTTTGCGCTAGGAGCGTTAAGCCTTGCGCTTACGGTTTTTTCAACCGTAGTATTGGCAAATCCGTATCCTACGGTTATTTCAACCGTACAATTATTATATACGTCGGAAAATTCCATATTTTCAAGAATTCTCACGCAAACATTCACGTTGCTCGAAAGCGCTGACTCTGCTATAGCCGTGATAGCCTTAATGAGCGCCGCCTTATCGTCAGCAGTCATCGCGCCGATCTCAAGAGCCTCGATTACCTTTGCCGCCTCCGCGCTCGGCTCACTCTCGTATCCCTCGATGGCGATATATGCATACTGCGCATCGCCTGTAAGTTCAAAGGAATTTATCATTTTCTCAACGCAAAGCTTAGCGATCTCGGTAAATTCATCGGGTAATTTTCCTATAGTCAGAGAGTCCCTTACGTCGGGAATCGCATAAGTATCAAGCCTCAGCTCCTCGGGAATGAGAAGCTCCGCAAAGCAAAGCCCCGCAATATATCTGCCCACAGTCGTATTAAGATGAACGTTATCTCTCTGGAGTCCCTTTACATGATTGAATGAATCGCCCTCGTCGACGTAATACTGAAGCCCGAGATACGTGCTTCTTGCGTTCTGGATTGCCGTACCCACGGGGATGAAGCCGTCAAAGCCTCTTCCGCTCTCGGTACCCTTGTATTCTATCGCGCTCTTTGCCACGCCGAGCATTTTATTATAATTTGTCAAACCGCCGTTGAGCGCCGCAGCATGATAATTCGACCACGTCATATAATAATATATCTCAGCGGTACCGCACCATACGCTTATACGGTCGATAAGATACGGTATAGATGCGGTGAGCGAATAGAATTTCTCAACAGCCACCGTACCGTCGGAGTAAACTGCACCGCTCGCATCGATGCCTCCGTACAACGCCTCGTTACCGTAGGGCTGAAGCGTTACGTAATCCCACGCATCGTATGTGAGTCCCGCCTTGCTTGTGTAATCCGAGTAGGATTTCCAAATACCGTTCGTATCGTCGTTTATGAGATAGAAGGTATAAGCCTCGGAGCCGCTTTCCGCAACGGTAGCATGCCACGCGGCAGTCTTTGCGCCGCTGTAAAGCACGCCGATCTGCACGAAAACGTCGTCTCCGACCATAGATTTTATTAAGCTGTAAAGTTGGCTATCCTGATTTACGCTGACGTCAGCCGCGTCGTTTGAAAGGCTGTTTCCTATAAGGAGGAGCTTGAATGCCTTTTGAAGCGTTATCTCAACTCCGCTCTGCGAATATCCGTCAAGTGCGGTGCCCGCAAAGCCATTCAGAGTAACGTTCGTTCTGTTCTTAAGAAAATCCGATCCGAGATATGAAAGACCGTCTCCCACGGTTATTGAAAGCTCACCGTCGCACGCAGACTCGGTTGCGAAGGCAGCGTTACCTATCGAGGATATTCCGTTTGCAACCGTGACCTCGGAAAGCTCCGTATAGTCTGCAAAATAGGACGCGGGGATCTCTCGTATTCCCTTCTCTATAACGATCCTCTTGACCTCGCTTTTTTCGATCTTATCAAGCCACGGAGAGCTTTCGTGAAGCTCGGCGGGCTCGCTCTCGTCAACGGGCGCAAGCGTCAGAGTTCCGAGAGAAAAGCTGTAAGAAAGATTTCCGACCTCTCCCACGAACGAGGCATCAAGATCAACGTACTTGAAGCCGTGCTTATCAGCGTACGCCTTTACGTTGTTCGACGAGCCGTAGCTGTAAAGAGTAAGATCCGTGCAATTGCTTGCGTATCTGTTTACGAATATATGTATGCTTCCGTTGTTGTTTGTGAAGTCTACTATCTCAATATTGGGGTTTTCGATATAAACGTCGGTAAAGAGCGCATTCTTCTGATCGTATCTACCGATAGTGATCTGCTGTATCTTAGTGATATTTGCGGGAATCGTATAGCTCGTGATACCGGACTTAAACGAATCCATAAAGAGGTTTGCGGGGTATTCGGTAAGACTGTCGGAAAGGTCGGAGTACTCAAGATTCTTCAAATATCCGAAGCTGCCGCGTCCAAGCTTCGTTATACCGTCGCAAACGATAACGCGAGTTATAAGATCTCTGTATTCCTTGAAGGGCTGATTTGCGCAGTTCCAAGCACAGTTGTAGGTTTCCCCGCTTCCTGTAACCTTGAGCGTGCCGTCCTCGTAGAGCGTATAAACAGCGCTATCGGTAGGCGTTGTTCCCGCGCCGAGATTTCCGGTCGTAATAACCGAAAGAGCCTTGAGATTGAACTTATTGCAGTTTGAGCAATTCTGACGCATAGCACCGTCCGAGGTCTTGGATACGCTTTCGCTTATATACCAATCACCAAAAGTATGTCCGTGAGCGGCAACGTAATCAGAGGCGTAGGAATATCCGCAATCAGAGCAGGTATGGAGAGTATATCCCTGTCCCTCGCAGGTAGGAGGCACGAGAGATTCAACGTAAGCGTGCTTAACCGCAAGCACGCTGTCTCTGTAAGCTCTTGCGCTCTGGCAGTATTTCCAGAAACGCTCGGTAAGAGCCACGAGAGCCGCCTTATCCGCGCCGGTGTAGCTCTCTCCGCAGACGTACGTATAATAAGCGTTTACGTGGAAGCTGCCGAGATCGGTATCACCCTTTTTAGCGGTAACCGTCTCGCAAAGCGCATATGCGTACACGTCGATATCAACGTATGCTCCCTTACTGTTGGTGCCGGAAACGGTTTGAGCAAGCTTTCCGCCGACGAAGAACGTATAATCATCAGCATCGGCGCCCTGCGCAAGATAAAATCTTACCGAAGGAGTCTCGTTGAGCACGAACGTCACGCTGGCGAATTCGGTCATATCCGAATAGGATGCACCGTCGTAAATAGGCTGGTTTTCAGCATCATAATTTTCGCCGAGAATTTTATCCATTCTCTGCATTGCGACATCATCGTCGGTCTTGAAATATTCATACGCCGCACGAATGTAGGAGATCACGTTGAGTATAAGGCTCGACTCTTCCCCCTCTCCGTCTGATGCGATATTCTCCGCATACTTAGGAATACTGAAGGTAAAGGTACCGGTAGCTATCTTATCACCCGTAACGATCCTGGCCACAAGCTTGATATCTCTCGCAGCCGCTCTTGCCTCGAGGGGAACGCTTACGAGATAATAGTCCTTGGAATCAAGAGTTTCAACTCTTACGTCCCCAAGCTCCTCTGCACCGAAAAGCTCGCCGTCAAGCGTAAAGGAATGGAGTATATCAATCTTTGGAACGTAAACGTTCATAACGAGGTCTCTATCGAGAGTTATACTCATTTTGGGAGTAAAGTCAATACCAACAGTGTCCACGGGTCTGAGACGGCAAAGCATACCGTCCTCCGTGTCCTTGACCTTTGCAAAGGCATAGTCCGCACCGCTGACGCTCTTGTAGACCTCGCTTGCAGGCGGAACGGCAGCACCGCTATCAAGAAGGAGAGACGTGTAGTTGCCGTCTGCGCCCTTGCCGAATTTTATGCTGTCTGCTCTGCCGTTTGCATTGCTGTCGGTAGCTATAAGATCAGAGTATGAAAAGCTGTTTTTTGCGATAATGCTTCCTCCGTTAACGGTAAGGTTGCATACGACTCTGTCGTAGCCGTCAGTAGCGGTCATATCAAGCATTTTCATCAGCGATTTAGATCTGTTCAAATCGAAGATACAATTATTGAACGTAACGTCTACATCAACGTAGAATCCATCGTCTGCAACGTCATTATACTCGCCCTCCGAGGCTCTGATCAAGCCATAATTCGACTTGCTTGCCGAGCAGGTGAAGGTTACGTTGTCAAATACAAATGGAACTGTGAACGGAGATGCACATTTATACTTATACTGAATACAAATCATCGACCCTTTTTCATACGCGTTCTCTATATTTCCGTTTTTGAACGTAAACGTAGCGCGCTTGCTGGTGGTCGCATAATTTCTCTGAATGAATATAGCGTAATAATAATTAATCTTAAGAGTATAGCCATTTAAATCGAGCGTATAAGAGCCTGTGAGCGCAGAAACGCTGGTCGCAGTATTTACAGCTGCGTTATTTCTCAAGAGAATTATGTAATCCTTTGAGGAAGCATTTAAATTCAATATAGCTTTATTTGCCGCGCCAAGCTCTGCGTATCCGCCGACGAAAGTATTGGTATCACCGTTCTTATAGAAGACCACTATGGGATAGGCATCGGCGTCTATAAACTCCTCGTCAATATCACCGTAGGGGGTTGACGTTGAGGGAGGAACTACGGGCTCGTCGGAGGATATAGTATAGGTTTCGGTTTCATCATCGTAAGCGGTTCTTACGAACGCATGCTCTTCGCCGCTAACGGTAAGATATTTATCGTTTTTCGAGGGAGCTTCCGTTCCCTTAGGAAGAATGAGCTTCGTGTAGTTGCCCGCTGCATCCGCACCGAATACTACGGTATCCGCTCTGCCGTTTTCATTGCCGTCTGCCGCGATAAAGTCAGCCTTGGAGAACGCACCGCCGGCAATGATCTGTCCGCCGTTTACGGTTACGTTATACACGGTTCTGTCATAAGCGCCAACACCGGTCATATCAAGCATCTTAACGCCTGCTGCGGAATTTTTGTAATCGAACGTGCAGTTGTTAAACGTAGCCTGCAAATTAGCATAGAAGCCGCTATCCTCACCCATCGATGCAGATGGATTTTCAGGCGTGTAGAACAGACTGTATTCACCATCACCTGTGACCTTGAAGGTTACGTTATCAAAGGTCATAGGAATCGCGAAGGGTCTGTTGCATCTTGCAGTATAGTCGAGGGCAAAGAGTGCGTGAGAATCACCCGCCTTAAGTATAGTTCCGTTCTTGATATTTATCTTTACTCTGGTATCAAGCTCAGTAGTAGTGCTCACGAGATCTCTCTTAATATAGAAGAGGAGCGTATTTCCGCACTGAGTAAGCTGATAACCATTGAGGTCTAACGTCAAGCTTGCCGTGAGGGCACCGATGTTTTTGTAAGTTCTTGCCTCTGCGTTATCTCTCATAAGGATAACGAAATCCTTCTTCCAGGCACTCGTCGTATTGATAATTGCATTCTCAGCAACACCGAGATCGTAATATCCGCCAATGAATGCATATCCGTCGGTAGTTTTTTCAAAGGCTACGAAGGGATAGGTCACGGGGTTAGAATACTTGGCGTCGATAATACCGTAGTTTTCGGTAGCAACGGGCTGCATTTCAACCTTCTCGGGGATGGTAAACTCGAAGCAGTTCTTGCTTGCGTTGTAAACGTAGTCCTTGCCCTCGCCGTTTTCAAGGCTGTGATATGTGGAAACGTATTCTACCTTAACACGGCTTCCGTCCTCGGAGAAATAGAACATTGCAACCATACCCGTGGTATAGTCCTGCTTCGAATCGAGGCTCTGAGGATCGATAAGGAACTGAGTTACGGTATTTCCGTTATCTCCGAGATCCTGACGCCATACGATATCGTTGTTGGGATCGTGGCCGGAAAGCACTAAAATTATATTCTCGTGCTGAGATGCGAGCTTATACCAGATATCGTTTCCGTTATTTCTCGAGGAGGTGTAATTAGCCTTTCTCGGAGGAACGCTATTGTTCGCGTCAAACGTGGTACCGTCCTTGCACATATAAGCGTGAGTGGTGAGGATGACCTTGTAGTCGGGGTTAGCCGCTATCTCGCCCGATGCCCAAGTGAGAATATCGTTATGAGGTCCGTAATCAAAGACGAAGACCATATACTTGTGTCCGCCGATGGTAAACTTCATATAGTAGTTACCAAGGCTCGTTCCGTCGTAATATCCGATCTCACCGCCCGTGAAATTGGGGTTAGCCGCAAAATACTCGTCAAGCTTAGCTACGGTATCGTGGTTACCGCGAACGAGGGTATAGGGGATGCCCGCATTTTCAAGCTTTGCGTGCTGTTCAACGGCAATATCCCATTCAAGATCGGTCTGATCTATACCGTCGTCTGCGGTCTGATCCACACCGTCCTTATCGGTGATATCACCAAGTCCCATTACAAGACTGATTTTTTTGGAGTCCTTGTTTGCAACGATCCAATCGTAGATATACGACGTGGTATCCTTGCCGTAGTACACGTCTCTGTAAACGTGCTTCTGAGTATCACCGATAACCGCGAACGAATAAGCGTAATCCTTCGCAGGATCGGTGTTTTCGGTGAACTCGGCAGGTATACCGTCAGCATACGCAGCAGAGCTCGTGAGCACAGTTGCTGCCAAAACCACCGTGATGATAATTACCGCAAAAACGGATAATAAACCGATCTTCTTGCCGTTCTTCATCTTCATTTTTTGTGCCTCCTAATATAAATTTTGTGATATAAAATTTACGAATTTGTAAATTTACAATTTTATCATAGCATTTTTGTAATTTCCGTGCTATAATTTATATATCGAAAAATATAAATATTGTGTTCAGGTGGATTATGCGAAAGGAAAAAATTATTAGAAATAAAATAGAAATGCCCTTTCACTGCAAGCGATACACTAAATATGAAAGAGTAATATGGGAGTCGGATATTCACGTTCACGCTTACGTTGAGGCTGTTTACGGTCTTGAGGGTGAGTGCAACTGTATCGTTGGAAACCGCACCTTCAAGGTTACCGAGGGAGATATGCTTCTTATACCGAGCGACGTGCCTCACGAGGTTGGAAGGCATGACGAATGGACAAGCTATATCGTATTAAGATTTTTGCCCAGCGTTCTCTTCTCCAAAAGCCAAACCGCCCCGGAATACTCGAAAATGTTCTCTCTTTTGCAAAATTTAGGCGAATTTCAGCTGTTTTTCCCGAGCGAGAAGATTCGTGAATTTCCATTTGGCTTCCTATTCAAGAACATGGCTCGCGAGTGGGCGGGAGAGAAAATTGGATACGATATTTGCATACGCGCTCATATCCTCGAGCTTTTTATGCACGTCATAAGAATATGGAACGAAAGCAACTCTGAGCTTATAGTAAAATCAATGTCGAATGAGATAAATCAGCTTCTCCAATCCGCTACATCGTACATTGAATCAAACTTCGCCTACGTTGACAGAGATAGCTGTGCCAGAGCTATTGGAGTAAGTCCCTCATATTTATCAAAATTGTTTACTGGCGAATTAAAAACTTCTTTCTCCGAATACGTGAATATGATAAAGCTAAAGGAAGCCGAAAAGCTTTTACTCACCACCGATAAAAGCATAACAGAGATTTCTCTTTCATCAGGATTTTCTTCAACCGCATACTTCATTTCTCTTTTCAAAAAAAAGCACAATTTAACTCCCTCAAAATACAGAAAAAGTGCAAAAATTTAAAGCTAATCACAAAAGCGCGCAAGGACACCCTACAATATACCTTGAGCGCTTTTGTGTTATTTTTTGCGTTTTTTGACAACTTAAATTGTCAAAATCGAGGTTTAATTAGTATCGATAGGCTGAAGACATTACTCTGCTTCATCTCCGACCTATCAAGATCGGAGAATATAATTTTTCTAATATAAAGAAAACAAACAAAAAAGGCTTCGCATCCGCGAAACCCGAAATCTCAAAACTCTCACCGAAGTGAGTATATATAATCGAGGTTTTACCCTCGAGGTGAACTATTTAAAATGCTCATTAAAAACCGAATAAACTATTTTGGAAACGAAAAGCTCAAATCTGTGTTGCCGAACTGCTTTTGTTTGCAAAATAGCAGTTCAAGCCCTCGGTCAATTAGTATCGGTCAACTGAATACATTACTGCACTTACATCTCCGACCTATCAATCTCGTAGTCTACGAGCGACCTTACTCATTTGAAATGATGGGATATCTCATCTTGAG
>JAFQPR010000016.1 GCA_017411605.1 Clostridia bacterium
CACTTTTAATAAAAAGATTTCCTAATCCGATAGAACCAATCAAAGGTACCAATATTAAAACAGCAAAGAATACCATCAGTGTTTTAGGAAACTTTGTTTTATCCTTTCGATATGCGATAACTTGTGCAATCCAAAATTTAATAATGAAAAACGAAAGAACTGCCAAGGCGATTGCACCAATTGCATATATCACGTTCATAACAGTGTTAAATGGACTGTCAAATGTATAAATTTCCATAAAATTGGCTCCTTTCTTAAAGACTATCACGATTTCAGGGAACAGGATAAGGAGTGGGGTAAAATTGCCGTCACGCCAATTTTTCACATTCTCCGAGCGTTTCGCAAAGAGGGAAACCCCTTGTAATGATTATGTGTTTAATCGTTGAAAGGTATATCAAAATACCTTAACAATGCCCGATAAGTGTCTTGCCCGTCAAGGCAGGTTTCGATAAGAAACCCTTGCTCGCTGATCCATTCCTTCAAGCCGCGATAATAAAACATTTTTTTGCTATCTTCGATGATGAAAGGAACGATATTAAAGCGTAGGCATTCCTTAAAGGCGATCAACCTACCAACTCTGCCGTTACCGTCCTGAAATGGATGGATTTTTTCAAAATCGTGATGAAATCTTATAATATCACGAATGTCAACGTCAGACTTTGCCGAATATGTTTCAAGGAGTTTTTTTATTTCTCCCGTAACCCTAGCCGGCGGTGTTGTTTCCATGCCGCCTACAACGTTAGGTCGGGCTTTATACTCGCCAACGTTGAACCAAGATAAATAAGAATCCCTTGTGCCGTTTTTCAAGATTTTATGCAATGCTTTAATAATATCTTCTGTAAGCGGTTTTTCAGCGCAGTCGATTACATAATCAATGGCACGGAAGTGATTTGCTGTTTCGATAATATCATCAACGGGAACGCCTTCTTCCGCACCGATTGTGTTTGTTTCGAAAATCAGACGCGTTTGATCTTCTGAAAGCCTGCTGCCTTCAATTCTGTTGGAGTTATAGGTCAGTCGCACTTGCGTTTCGTGATAAATACAGCCGCTGATTTTAGCGTTTTTTTCTTCTCTCAGCGCTTGCAGTAGCGCATTGTCGCATATCTCGGTAAATATATCTTCCTTCCTGCAACCAAAGAATTCGCATAGTCTAAGAATAACATTATCTGCAAGCTTTTCTCCTTTGCCTATTTTAGCAATTGTGCGTGAAGATATTCCAAGCTCTTTCGTAAGTTCGGACTTTTTCAGGTTCTTTGCTTTGAGTAGATTGTTTAAGCCGACGTAAGAATACATATCGCACCTCCTTTTTCTTTACTTATTATATCACGATTACGAACAAAAGTAAAGATATTGTTTGAAAATATTCACTAGAAGTAAAGAAAAAAATTAAAACCTCTAAAAACGAGATATGTATCGGGAATTTGCTGTGCGTGGGAAAACGGTTCTGAACGTTCCCCTGAATACTACTGTGTACTTATTGCTCCGCACGAAGCAAGATACCCCGATTGCCGAGTGGCTCACGATTTCTTCGTGCCTGCGGTATGCGAACTATACCTAGATTCCGCTTTTTTACTAAAAATATAAAAACATCTTGAAAAACGAAACATTTTGTGATAGAATATTAACCGTGAGTCATAAAAGCGATAAAATGCTATGTGATACTAGTCTGCATAGTTAAATGTAGAAATCTATAAAAAAATAAGCCTGCATAGTTAAATGGATATAATAAGCCCCTCCTAAGGGTTAGTTACAGGTTCGATTCCTGTTGCGGGTGCCATAAAAATAAGGTCTGCCTTTACGGTAGACCTTATTTTATAGCATTCGTCAGAATCCACCTGCTCCGAGTCAAAGACTTGGAATCAGGTTCGCATACTCCGCCCGAAGAGCGACAAGCTCCTTGGCGGGCGCAGGGCGAGAGTATCTTCGACAAAGGCAAAGTTCCTTTTTTTAGCTATAATTAAGAGCTTGCCTAAACGATGCAGCATCCATATTTTTTCATCACTTCATCACTGAATAAGATATTCCACCGTATCCGATACGGACTCACTTACCTCAAAAACTCCGTTTTTAGCATTGTAGGTATTGTCCGTCGTGACGTGATAGGTGAGTATCTTGTCATCGTATATCTCGAGCACTTGATATCCCCAAGCCCACTTGAAGTCATAGATGTTGAACTCCCAGCCGTAGTCCATCTTGATGCCGCAGTAGCCGTATCCGCCGATATCAACGAGCCGCTTGCCGCCAAATGCCGCGCCGAGGTCTATCACCTCGCTGTGATGAGTGTGTCCGCGGAAGAGAAAAACTATATCTCCGTTATCCTTAATTATATCACGCAGAGTCGGAGATACTGTCGGATTATCGTCCGCACGCGCATCTATATGATGAGCGCAGATGAATATTTTTCGTCCGCGATACTTCTCGAGACACGCTATAATAAACTCCTCGTTTATCATAGTAAGATCCGAGCCCGATGCCGCTCTTGCGGGATAGTCGCAGAAGGTATCTGCCATAATGAAGACCGCATCTCCGACCTCGCAAACGAACTCTCTGTCAGTACCGAAGATATTACGCCATTCATCGTTCGGATAGCTATCGTGATTCCCGGGAAGAACGTAATAGTTACAGGGAAGTCTGTCGAGGCATTCTTTTCTGAATTGCATACAGTAATTTATAGGAAGATTTCTGAAATCATAGTCATCGATGGAAAGATCACCGAGCACTAACACCGCATCCAGCTGCTTGCGCTCGTTCTCGCGAATTATATCCTCGTATATCTTTTCGACCTTTTCTCTCTGTGTCATACCGAAGGTCCTGCCTGCTGCGGCAGAGGTGTTGGAGTCGGGATATTTCTTTTTCAGCTCGGAGTACGTAAGCTCGGTCGTGTAATGCATGTCCGAAACCAAAAGAATTCTTTTCTTTAGAGCGCTCATATAAAACCTCGCAAAGCTTGATATGGAAATGATAACACATTTTTTTCGTATTGTCAACATTGCGCTTTTTAAAAAAATATAGCATTTATTACGCGTTTAATTCATATTGTTAAACAGAAAAAACGCACTCGAAGAATAAGGAATAATCTCGGGAAATGACACCCGTAAAAATGCAACCGACGGTTGCTTGACTTATTTCGGGATTTGTATTACAATATAGTCAGAAGGACGAAGCGCAACGTCTTTAAATGAATAAATAAGCAAGCTTGCAAATTAAACGGTCAGGAGGTGAATATATGATAGATTTCGTTAAGGTCGGCATGAGAATAGCAGAGCATAGAAAAAGACTCGGCTTAAGTCAGGAAGAGCTGGCAGATAAGCTTTACGTGACGCGTCAGGCGCTCTCAAAGTGGGAAAACGGAACGAGCGTTCCGTCGCTGGACACTCTCTCACAGATAAGTAAGCTCTTTTCGGTATCATTTGAGGAGCTTCTCGGGCTATTCGATAAGGAAAAGCTCGACGTCGACGAAAACGATATCTTCCGCGGTCACGACAGAAGCTTTATACTAAGCAAGATCGTGTCGGGCGAGGTCAAGGTCAAAATACACGACGTACTCTATCAGATGTCACCTGCTGAACGTATGTACATATTAAAGCATCTAAAGGAAGGAAAGCTTAAAGCAAGCCCGCGTGAGCTATGGGTAAAGCTTACCCCTTCGGAACAGAAGTATTTGGGAGGAACAATTTATGAAATTTATTAAAGTCATAATTGACGGAAAAGAATATTATCAGCGTATAGACGATGCTGAGGAAATAATAATAGAAGAGGACGAGGGAGAAAAGCCCGAGCCCGAGGTAGTGGATGCGAAGATAGAGGACGGAGAAGAACCCACGGCAGGTGAAAAATTCAAAAGAGATACGCAGGAATTTTTTGAGAAGGTTGGAAACGGAGCGAAGGACCTCGGTCAGAAAATAGTTGACGGAGCGAAAACCCTCGGCGCAAAAATCAAAGAGGGAACAGAGCGCCTTTTCAATAAGGATAAATCAACGGATCCCGAGTCCACGGAAGCAAAGCTTTTGCGCTTGCTCCCCTATATGAGCAAGGAAGATACGCACGAGGTCTGCTTGAAGCTTCTTGAAAATAAGGATTTCCTCGCAGGCGTTAATATCTCAAGCGTAATGCCTTTTCTTTCCGCGGCAGACTGTGATGCTATTTTTGAAAAATGCATCGAGATCAATAACAAAAATTACGATATAGCAACCGCGATTCCGTACGTCAGCGTTGAGTGTCTTAGCAGAATAGTTGATAACTATATCGCGGGAAAATATCCCGACCTCGTAATTGACGACCTTTATCCGTTTCTCGGAGATGCCGAAATCAAAAGAATCTTTTATCATATAATCAAAACGGGTGACAAAAAGGATACGCCCGAGGAATAAAAATCTAGACTCTGCAGATAATATAATTACCAAACGGTAGTATGCGTGTTAAGTTTTGACCGAAAAGGTTGGACTTAACACGCATTGTTATTAAATGCTGTTTGCCAGGAATTATGTGAGGAAAAAGTATGCAGAACAAAAATGAAAACGCAAAAAACGATGCGATAGAACAGGGAATAAACAACAGAGAATACGGCGCGGAATACGGTATTGATACGACCGTTGAATATCCCGATATGCCAAACGGGATGAGAACGGATAAGGGCGGTAGCTTTGCAGGTGACCCCTCAGAGATGCGTAAGGCTCCGGGCTATAACGGATCTGTTCCCGGTGTAAATACCCCCGAGATAAGCCTTCCCGGAGCGAATAAGCGCGATGACGTGTCAATTCCCGCATTCAATCCGCCCGTACCGAACAGAGCGTGGACAGAGATGAGAAAAAACTTGAAATTTGAAATGATGTCCGAGGCAGAGAAGCGCGATCTTTACGGAAATAAAAAAGAAAACTTTTGAGTATAATCTTAGGAAATAAGCTAATAACCCCGAAAATGTAAACAAAAATTAGAATTATGAGGCAAAAAGCAGGGATAAGCAAACAAAATGAAATGCTAATCTCTGCTTTTATTTTTTTGCGAAAATATGCTTAATGCTTATCTTTTTTATTGTCACCGTATTGAAACGTTTCGAAGTGCTGAATGTGAGTTTATCACCGTTATAAATATATTTTAAATAAAAATTTAAAATCTCTTGAATTTTTTGTTCAAATGTTTTATAATATATTTTATGGATTATTATTCCCAAAAAGGGGTGACTGAATGAAGCACGAAAGAATATATTTAAATGAAAATGACGATAGAGTATACATAGATACATACGTTTCAAATAATTCTAATAAACGTTCCGCTATGCTTGTTATTCCGGGCGGCGGGTATTGGAGTGTTTGTACTGATAGAGAAGGCGAGCCTATTGCTCTTGACTTCTTTGCAAAGGGGTATAACTGTTTCGTTTTGAATTACAGAGTAGGACGTGACGGTGACGTATATCCATCTCAGCTCCTCGATGCAGGCTCGGCGATGATCTATATAAGAGAGCACGCGAACGAGCTTGGTATTGATCCCGAGCGAGTGTTTGCAGTTGGTTTTTCCGCGGGCGGTCACCTTTGCGGAAGCCTTGCGTCAATGTACGCATATCCGGAGGTAAAGGAAGCCTTTGGGGATAAGTATATTATGGTCAAGCCTACGGGTGTTATTCTTTCATATCCCGTAACCGTTGCAAATGAGTTTGCGCACGAGGGCTCGTTTAGAAATCTTCTCCGCAAGCCGCTTGCCGATTTTACTGAGGAGGAGATAAAACGTTTCTCTCTTGACCGCGCGGTAAACTCCGAAACATCGCCGATGTTTATCTGGCATACCGCAGAAGATGAGGTAGTTCCTGTAGCAGGATCGCTTCAGCTCGGTATAGCTTTGACTCTTGCGGGGGTGCCGTATAAGCTTTCTATCTATCCCTACGGTCCGCACGGACTTGCGCTCTCGAATGAAAAAACAGATTGTGGAAATCCCAACTTCCTTCAGCCTTTGGCAGAGAGCTGGACGAGTGAGGCGGATGCTTGGATGAAAACGATTAAATAAGTAAAAAATAAAACATATATTCCGAAAGGACGAAAAAATGGAAAGAACCTACATTAAGGACATCACTCCGGGTGTCCGTAAAATCTCCGGTTTTGTTGAAAATTTCCGCAACAAAAAGAACATGGCGTTTATCGTTGTAAAGGATATAACGGGTAAACTCCAGGTAACGGTAATTAAGGAGGAGCATCCCGAGATGATCGAGCTTCTTGATAAGCTCACCATTCACTCGGTAGTTACCTTCGAGGGTGAGGTAGTTGCAAGCGAGTACGTTAAGCTCGGCGGCAAGGAAATGTATCCCACCTCTATGAAGATCGAGTCAATCGCAGAAGCGCTTCCAATTAAGGAAGACTCCGATATCGACGTAAAGATGGATTACCGTTGGATCGACCTTCGCCGTGAAAAGAATCAGCTTATGCTCGAGGTGCAGACAACTCTTACTGCGGCTCTGCGTGAGTTCCTTCTCTCGAAGAATTTCGTTGAGATACATACTCCTAAGCTCATCGCGGCAGCAAGTGAGTCGGGCTCCGACGTTTTCGAGGTTAAATATTTTGATACAAAAGCATACCTCGCTCAGTCACCTCAGTTCTACAAGCAGATGGCAATGGCATCAGGTCTTGAGAGAATCTTTGAAACGGGTCCAGTATTCAGAGCAGAGAAGTCTTATACCAATAAGCACGCAACCGAGTTCACGGGATTTGACCTTGAGTTCTCCTATATTGATAGCTTTGAGGACGTAATGAAGATGGAGGAGGAGCTTCTCGCCTTCGCATTCGCAAAGGTTGCAGAGAAGCACGGCGAGCGCGTTAAAGAGCTCTTCGGTCTTGACGTTATCGTTCCCACGCTTCCTTTCCCGAGAATGAAGCTTGCTGACGTATATGCCGAGCTTGAGGAAAGATACGGATACAAAGTGCCCGACGAGCTTAAGGGCGACCTTACAACCGAGGCAGAGAGAATGACGAAGCAGCTCTGCGCCGATAAATTCGGTCACGAATTCCTCTTCATCACCGACTATGATGCTAAGGAAAGAGCATTCTACCATATGAGAGATGAAAATGGCGTTCCTCAGGGCTACGACCTTATCTGGCGCGGTGTTGAGATCACCACGGGCGCTCAGCGTGAGCATAGATATGACGTACTCAGCGCTCAGGCAGCAGAAAAGGGACTTGCAGAGGACGTTAAGTTCTATCTCGAGTTCTTCAAGTACGGATGCCCCCCTCACGGCGGCTTCGGTCTTGGTATAGACAGACTTACGATGCTCTTCTGTGATATGTCCATTAAGGAAGTGGAGTTCCTCTTTAGAGGGCCTAACCGTCTTACTCCATAATTTTTGTGTAAATTGCCGTTTTCTCACACTCGACGTAGGTAACTACGCCTTCGGTGAGAAGAACGACAATTTCCCCTAAAAATTCTCTCGCTCAAAATACAGCGCGAAGAGAGAATGAGATCAAATGTTTTGTGTAAATTGCCGTTTTCTCACACTCGACGCAGGTAACTTATGCCTTCGGTGAGAAGAACGACAATTTCCCCTAAAAATTCTCTCGCTCAAATACCACGCAAACAAAACGAGAACGGTTATTTTGTTTTAAAGCCGTATCAAAATAAAACAATAAAAAGGAAAAGACCAATGAAAATTGCACTTATAAACGAAAACAGCCAGGCAGCTAAAAATGCCCTTATTTGCGACACTCTGAAAAAGGTAGTTGAGCCTCTTGGTCACGAGGTGCATAACTACGGTATGTATTCCGCGGATGACGCTGAGCAGCTCACCTACGTTCAGATCGGTATTCTCGCGGCAACTCTTCTCAACTCGGGCGCTTGCGATCTCGTTATTACGGGATGCGGCACAGGTGAGGGCGCAATGCTCGCGTGCAACTCCTTCCCCGGAGTTCTTTGCGGTCACGTAGTTGACCCTACCGATGCCTATCAGTTTACTCAGGTTAATAACGGTAACGCAATAGCAATGCCTTTCGCAAAAGGCTGGGGCTGGGGCTGCGAGCTCAACCTTCAGTACGTATTCGAGAAGCTCTTCGTATCCGAGTGGGGACTCGGTTACCCGAGAGAAAGAGCAGTTCCTGAGCAGAGAAACAAAAGAATACTTGACGAGGTCAAGAAGGTAACTCATACCGATATTTGCTACATTCTTGAAAATCTTGACAGAGAGCTTGTTCTCGGCGCGCTCGGAACAAAGAATTTCAAGGACCTCTTCTTCGCTAACTGCAAAGACGAAAGAATTGCAGAGTGTGTAAAGAAAATACTTGCATAAGTAAATAATAGTTGACAATATTGACGTTTTTTAACTTTAATCACTCAAAAATTCCGTACTGTCATACAAAATTATTCGTACTGAATTCTGTACGAGCATAAAACCGAAAGGAATATTTTATGCAGATACTCTACTTTTTTGAAAAGATCAGAAATCCGATCTTTGACTTTTTCTTCTCAACTATAACGTATCTCGGCGATGAGCTTGCCTTAATGCTTATAGCAATAATCCTTTTCTGGTGTGTAAATAAGCGTTCGGGATATTATATGCTCGTTTCGGGCTTCTTCGGCATCATAGTCAATCAGGTAATGAAGCTTGCTTGCAAGGTTCCGCGCCCTTGGGTAAAGGACCCGAGCTTCACGATAGTTGAATCGGCAAGGGAAGCGGCAACGGGATATTCTTTCCCGTCGGGACACACTCAGAATGCCGTTACAGTGTTTGGCTCGCTCTTACTTATAGGTAAGAAAAGATGGTTCAAAATAACCTGCGCTGTTATCGCTACCCTAGTGGGCGTGTCAAGAATGTACCTCGGCGTGCATACGTTTTGGGACGTTATCGCGGCGGCAGGCTGCGCTGTCGTTATTCTTCTTTTGCTTGAGGACCTTTTCAAGACGGAAGAAGCGTTCCATAAGTGGATGCCTTACCTCTCCGTAGCTCTGACGCTTGGAAGTATAGGATTCTTCCTTTATGCCTGCGTGTTTACTCCCGACAGCGTAGATGCGAACGTAATTTCGGCAAGGAAGAACTCGATGACTCTTCTCGGCTGCTCTGCGGGACTTCTTCTCGTCTATCCGCTTGACAGATTTGTTATCAAGTTTGAAAACAAGTCCTCGTGGTACTGCCATGTGATAAAGGTAGTTCTCGGCTTTGTTATCGTTCTTCTCATTAAGGAGCTTGTAAAGATTCCTCTTACCGCGCTTCTCGGTCAGTACGAGCGTCCCGTTCGTTACTTCCTTATCATCGCCTTTGGCGGCGCGCTCTGGCCTTATATGTTCAGATTCATCAATAAGATTAAAATTCCCGCGCTTGACAGATTCGGCGAAAAGGTAAAAGGTTTCTTCACAAAGAAAGAGAAAAAGAGTAAAAAAGCGTAATTTCCCGTTTTTTTCAAAAACAAATCGCAATAATACAGGTAAAGATACCGATTTTGTGTGTCTTTGCCTGTTTTTTTAAAATTTTTTTAAAAGTATTTACTTTTTTAAATATTTGTGGTATACTTTTATAAGTATTTAAATAAGAAAGGCAAATTTGCACAGAAATGAAATGTCCCGTATGTAATTTTTCGGATTCAAGAGTTCTTGATTCGCGTCCTATAGATGACGGCACCAGTATAAAACGCCGCCGCGAGTGTCCCGGATGCGGTAAACGCTTCACAACCTATGAGGTAGTTGATACCGTTCCGATCACCGTAATTAAAAGAAGCGGCAAAAACGAGTTTTTTGATAAGCATAAGCTTATGCTCGGAATAGAGCGCGCCTGCCAAAAGCGCCCCGTTAACGCGGAGGAGATCGCGACCTCGGTCGAGCAGGATCTTCAGAACTCGATAATCACCGAGATATCAAGTAAGGATATCGGAGAGATGGTGCTTGCCCGCTTGCGCGACGTGGACATCGTTTCGTACATAAGATTTGCCAGTGTATACCGCGAATTCGTTGATATAGATTCGTTTATGGCGGAGATAAAGAGCCTAAGCAAATCCAAGAAAAAGGCTCCGAAAAACAGTTCCGACGGAGGTAAAAATGATTAAAAGCATGACTGCCTTTGGCAGAGCAAAGCTCGAGGGCGAGTTGCGTGATATAACAGTTGAGATGAAGAGTGTCAACTCAAGGTTTTTTGATTGCACTGTAAAGCTCCCGAGAAGCTTGTCATACCTTGAAGAGCGGGTGAAGACGCACGTTCAGAAGAACGGAATATCGAGAGGTAAGGTTGACGTCTATATAACCGTTGATAATCACGGCTCCGACGTTGGAAGCATAACTGTGGATTTTGCCTTTGCCGAGAAGTATATAGAGGCGCTTTACGCACTTCGCGATAAATTTGCTCTCACCGACGATATCAGCGTTATGACGGTTGCGAGGAATCCCGAGGTCTTCACCTATGAGAAGCCCGAGGAGGATGCCGAGCGCGAGTGGGAGATACTCAGCTCAGTTCTCGACGAAGCGATCGCGAGCCACGCATCTATGCGAGAGGCTGAGGGAAAGAAGGCGGAGCTTGATATCACGGCGAAGGTAGAGCATATAAGAGAGCTCGCCGAAAAGGTCGAGAGGATATCCGCTGAGGATACCGTCGGCTACCGTGATAAGCTTGAGGAAAGACTTCGCAAGATCCTCGCGGATAACAGTATTGCTATTGATGAGAATAGGCTGCTTACCGAGTGCGCTCTATGGGCAGATAAGATCGCTATTGACGAGGAGCTTGTCCGTTTGAGATCTCACTTCGGCGCGTTTTATGATATACTTTCTCTCCCCGAGCCGTCGGGAAGAAAGCTCGATTTCCTTATCCAGGAGCTCAACCGTGAAACGAACACGATAGGCTCGAAGGCGAATAACGCAAGAATTGCGAGAATAGTAGTTGATATGAAGGGCGAGATTGAGAAGATACGAGAGCAAGTCCAGAATATAGAATAACGGAGGCAGATATTATGAAATTCATCAACATTGGCTTTGGAAATATGGTTTCTGCGGGACGTATAGTTGCAATAGCGAGCCCCGATTCCGCCCCTATCAAGCGTCTTGTTCAGGATGCAAAGGAAGAGAACAGGGTTATCGACGTATCCTGCGGAAGAAGAACCCGTTCCGTTATAATAACCGACTCCGAGCACGTTATTCTTTCTGCCATCCAGGCGGAAACTATAACGAACCGTCTTGCAAATGATCTTGCGAACGATCTTGCGGATGATACCGCGGATGAGGACGAGGAAGAGGAATAACTCCTCGCTTTGATTTTGATTAATTATTGAAATGGAGATATAAAAATGATTTATCCTACAATTGATGAACTTACACACGGCGATTTCAACCGTTACGAGCTCGTAATAGGCGTTGCAAAGTGCGCCCGCATCGTAACCGATGAGTACGTTGCAATGAGAGCTAAGGCTCAGAAGATGATCGATAACAGAGAAACGGAGAAGCCGCTTTCGGCTCTTATCGATTCCGAGTATAAGGATCAGAAGGCTGTTAAGATTGCGATAGCAAAGCTCAGCAGCGGAAGATTCAAGATGGTTCACCCCGAAGAATAATTCACCGTATGAGGTGATACGGAATGTTTTGTGAAGTATATTTATTGGATGTACCGTATCATTTGGACCGCCCGTTCGACTATGAGTGCCGAGACGGGGCGGTAACCGGAGCCTTGGTAAAGGTTCCCTTCGGAAAGGCAGATAAGCTGCGCATAGGTATCGTTACAAAAGTCAAGGATTCCTCTGACAGCGAAAAAATCAAGCCCGTGCATTCGTCACTGGATGGGCGTCTACGCCTGACCGAGGAAATGTGCGGGTTATGCTTATTTTTAAAGGAGCATACTCTCTGTACCTTTGGAGAAGCCGTAAAAAGCATACTTCCGCCGGGCGCGCTTTCCGATAAGCTTAACGAGAGCTTCAGGAAAACCGTGTCATTAGCCAAGCCGAGAGAGGAGATAGCGACTGTTTTGACTCTCACGGGACGCGCGGGAGTGAAAAGCGAAGGTCAGAGAAGCATTCTTCGTTATCTTTTGGATATCGGGAGCGCAGATGCGGAGCTGGTGCGCGCTCTTCCGGGGGTTACGTCGGCAAATATATCCGCGCTTCGTGAGAAGGGATTGATATCCGTCACGGAGAGTGAAAATATAAGAAATCCTTACGCTGCTTATGCTAAAGAAAGGGATACTGCCGAAATCGTGCTCAGCAGAGCGCAGACCGAAGCTTATCACACTATTGAAGGACTCTATCTTGAGGATAAGGCGAGGTGCGCGCTCCTTCACGGAGTAACGGGCAGCGGAAAGACCAAAATAATATTAAAGGCGATAGACAGGTGCATTGCCGACGGAAAAAACGTCATTATGATGGTTCCCGAGATATCGCTGACACCGCAAACCGTAAGCATATTCTGCAAGCGCTACGGCGAGCGTGTTGCCGTAATTCATTCCTCGCTCTCCGCGGGTGAGAGAATGGATGCGTGGAAAAGAATAAAAAGAGGGGACGTTGACCTGGTTATAGGTACGCGCTCGGCTGTTTTTGCGCCTCTTTCCGATATCGGTATGATAGTTATCGACGAGGAGCATGAGCATACCTATAAATCCGAGAGCGATCCGAAGTATCACGCGCGCGACGTCGCGTCGTATATATGCGGTAAAAATAATGCGCTCCTTCTGCTTGCGTCGGCAACTCCGTCGCTTGAGAGCTACTATAAGGCAACGCGCGGCACGTATACACTCGTACCGCTCAAGGAGAGATACGGCGGCGTAAAGCTTCCCGATGCCGTTATAGTGGATATGCGCGAGGAGCTGAGGCTCGGAAATACCTCGCCGCTCAGCGCAAGACTTGTAAAAGCCTTAGGCTCGGTATACGAGAACGAGGAGCAGGCTATACTGTTTCTTAACAGACGCGGATATAACAGTCAGGTAAGCTGCAAATCCTGCGGAGAGGTCGTGACCTGTCCGAGATGCTCGGTATCATTGACCTATCATTCAAACGCGGAGGGCGGAAAAATGCTCTGTCATCTCTGTGGATTTACCTCGGGCGTCGCTCGCGTGTGCGAGAGTTGCGGGGGTGACAATCTGTCATTTCTCGGTTACGGAACGCAGAAGGTGGAGGCGGAAATATCTAAATATCTTTCGGATATGAAGCTTATGCGAATGGATGCGGACACAACGTCGGGAAAGCTCGCATACGATAGAATGCTCGAGGATTTCAGAGCCGCAAAGGCAGATATCTTACTCGGCACGCAGATGGTTGCCAAGGGACACGATTTCCCGAAGGTTACGCTCGTCGGCGTTATACTTGCCGATACCTCGCTCTTTGTCAGCGACTTCAGAGCGAGCGAGAGAACCTTCTCTCTGCTCACTCAGGTAATCGGCAGAGCGGGAAGAAGCGCCAAGGACGGTATTGCCGTCATTCAGACGTACGCGCCGAAAAATGAAATAATAAGGCTCGCCTGCCTTCAGGACTATGAGAAGTTCTACGAAGGTGAGATAGAGCTAAGACGTGAGCTGACGTACCCGCCCTTCTGCAATCTCGTGACCTTGACCGTTACGGGAGAGAACGAGAGGGATGTTATGACGGAGGCGAAGAGGGCATCCGATATGCTTCTTGAAAGAATAAAGGATGACGGAGGCAAGAATCCGTTTATCGTATTCGGCCCGTTTGAAGCGAGCGTATACAGAGTTAATGAAAAATTCAGAATGCGAATGGTAGTAAAATGCCGCCTTAATGCTTCAAGCAGAGCTATCCTTTCGTCTGTGCTTGCCGATTTTTCAAAAACCGCGCGTACTGTGACGCTTTCCGTAGATCTCGACCCGCTGACGGTTTGATCAAACGAGTAACTAATATAGATGCATAAAACATAAGAGGAATAAAAATGGCAAAATTAAAAATAGTAAAATTCGGTGACGAAACCTTGAGAAAGGTATGCCGCCCGGTAGATGAAATCACTCCGAAAATAACAAGACTTCTCGACGATATGATAGAAACGATGAGAGCCGCGAACGGCTGCGGACTTGCCGCGCCCCAGGTAGGCGTTCTCAGACGTATAGCCGTCATTGAGGTTGAGGAGGGCGTTGTATACGAGCTTATCAACCCCAAGATAATCGCATATTCGGGCGAGCAGAAGGAAACCGAGGGCTGCCTTTCAAATCCCGGAAAATGGGGAATCACCAAGCGCCCCGCAGCGGTTACCGTAAGAGCGCTTAACAGATACGGTAAGGAATACGAGCTTAACGGAAAGGATCTTCTCGCGAGAGCGATATGCCACGAGTGCGATCACCTCGACGGTAAGCTTTATACCGACGTGCAGATAAAAAGCGTTGAAGAGGATTAAGAATGAAAATACTTTATATGGGGACTCCCGAAATATCGGCTACCGTTTTAAGTAAACTGATAGATGACGGTCACGATATCGTTGCCGTCGTGACCCGTGAGGACAAGGTGAGAGGCAGAGGCAACGTATTGACTCCTACCGCGACCAAGGTAGTTGCTCTTGATAACGGTATACCCGTTTACGAGCCGAAAACGCTCCGTGACGAAGCCTTTTCCGAGCTGCTTCATAATATTGATCCCGATATAATTGTCGTCGTAGCCTTCGGTAAGATACTTCCGCTCTCGGTGCTTGAATACCCGAAGCACGGATGCGTGAATCTTCACGTATCGCTTCTCCCGAAATACAGGGGCGCCGCTCCTATGCAGAGAGCCATTATGGCGGGAGATGAAGAAACGGGAGTTACCGTTATGTATATGAACGAGGGACTTGATACGGGAGATATTATATCCGTTGAAAAATTCCCGATAGAGCCTACCGATAATTTTGAAAATATTCACGATAAGTCCGCAGTAATAGGCGGAACGTTGCTTTCAAAAACTCTCTTTGACATTGAGGCGGGACGCGCAAAACGTATACCTCAGGATGAGGCTCTTGCGACCTATGCAGCAAAGATAGAGAGGGAAGATTGTAAAATAGACTTTACAAAATCGGCAAAAGAACTCGATGCAACTATCAGAGGAGTCACTCCTATTCCGGGTGCTTTTGCATATCTTAACGGTAAAATGCTTAAAATAACCAAAGCTGCCGTCGGCAACGCTTGCGGTGCTCCGGGTGAGGTTCTTTCGACCGACGGAAACGGAGAGGGAAGCTTTACCGTGGCTTGCGGCGAGGGCTCGCTTACCGTTCTCGGCGTCATTCCCGAGGGAAAGGGAAGAATGAGCGCGGGTGACTTTGTACGTGGCAGAAAAATAGCAAAAGGAGATATACTCGGCTAATGTACTATGAACTGATTATTTATCCGCTTTTCATCGTGGCGATACTGTTCTCGCTTTATGCGCAGATAAAGATATCGAGTACGTATAGAAAGTATTCGAAGTTTTATACCCGCGCGGGTAGAAACGCGACCGACATTGCGAAAATGATGCTTTCCGATGCAGGCGTTTACGACGTATTTATTGGTAGAGTAAGAGGAAATCTTACGGACCATTTTGATCCTAGGAGCAATACTCTTGCTCTGTCCGATACAACTTATGCATCCACCTCTGCCGCGGCAATCGGAGTTGCTGCTCACGAGGCAGGCCACGCAATTCAGCACGCGGAAGGTTATTTCCCGATAAAGCTTCGCGGAGCTCTTGTACCCGTTACGAGCTTTGCATCCAGAATGTCCTGGATATTCATAATGCTCGGAATTCTTATCACGGGGTTTGCGTATGAAGCTTCATTCGGATATTATATTCTCCTTGCGGGTGTTGGACTTTTTGCGGTAACGACTCTTTTCCAGCTCGTAACCTTGCCTTGCGAATTTAACGCGTCCAAAAGGGCAATAACCGCAATAAGAGCATCGGGACTTTATTCGGATGATGAAATTCACGCGGCAAAGGCGGTGCTTACCGCTGCCGCAATGACGTATATTGCCGCAACCTTTGCGTCTGCGGTTCAGCTTCTCAGACTTCTTCTTATAGTTACGGGAAGAAATAACAGAAGACGTTAAGCGATGAGTGCAAATTTAAGAAAAATAACCCTCGAGCTTATTCGCAGCTATGAGGAAGAGGGGAGATACGTCAATCTGCTTCTGTCAACTTCTAAGGTAAAGGCGCTCTCGGCTGATGAAAAAGCCATAGTAACCTCGCTTTTATATACAACGGTTGAAAAAAAGCTGACGTATGACTATTTTATATCCGCTTTTGCGAAAAGGCAGATTTCCGACGTAGACCCTTACGTCAGAGACGTGCTGAGACTCGGACTCTGCCAGATAATAGATATGGATAGCGTGCCCGATTTTGCGGCAGTAAACGAAACGGTTAAGCTTGCGCGCCACGGCGGAGAGAGAGGCTTTATCAATGCGATACTTCGACGCGCTGTGAAAGAGAAGGATAATCTTCCTTATCCCGACAAAAAGAAGAATCATCTTCGTTATCTTTCGGTATATCATTCCGTGCCATTGGCAACGGTAAAGTATTTCGCTTCTCTTTTCGGTGAGGAGGAATGCGAGAAGCTCCTTTCTGCTTTTTCTTCCAAAGACGGATTTTCGATAACCGTAAACGAGAGAAAAATATCACGCGAGGAGCTTCTTCGAAAGCTCGCTGACTTCAGCGCCGAAAAGTCAAGGTATTCTTCAAATGGCATAAGCTTCAAAAAGAGCCTACCGCCGAAAACTCTTACGGGATTTGACACGGGTGACTTCTTTGTTCAGGACGAAGCGAGCAGAATTGCGTCAGCGGCGCTTGATGCAAGGACGGGGGAAACGGTTATAGACGTTTGTTCTGCTCCGGGTGGAAAGGCTCTTGCCGCCGCAATACGAGTAGGCGATGCGGGCGAGGTTTACGCCTTCGACCTTCACGAAAGCAAGCTGTCGCTTATAGAAGAGAGCAAAAAACGCCTCGGACTTACGAATATAAAAATAGGTACGCGTGACGCAACAGAGCCCGATGAGTCGTTATTCGGTAAGGCTGAGCGAGTAATCTGCGACGTTCCTTGCTCGGGACTCGGTGTTTTTGCTAAAAAGCCCGATCTCAGATATAAAGACCTTGCCGCCCTTGATACGCTTCCGCCGTTGCAGTACGCGATACTTGAAGCATCGTCGGGATATCTTAAGCTCGGCGGTGTGTTGGTTTATTCCACCTGCACCATAAATCCCGAGGAAAACGAAAAAATTACCGATAAATTTATATCTCTGCACCCCGAGTTTACTTATGAGGGATTCTCTGTCGGAGAGCTCTCTGCGAGCGAGGGTAAAATAACTCTTTTGCCGCATAAGCACGGAACCGACGGATTTTACATAGCAAAATTGAGGAAAAACAATGACTGAAAAAATAGACTTGGCTTCAATGACCAAAAGCGAGCTTTGTGACTATTTTGGGTCGATAGGCGAGCCGAAATTCAGAGCGGAGCAGGTTTTCAACTGGATAAGCCGCGGAGCCTCATTTGATGAAATGACAAACCTTTCAAAGGCTCTTCGCGGTAAGCTCTCGGAAAACTGCATTGATACCTTGCCGAAGGTTGAGCAGAAGCTTGTATCAAAGCTTGACGGCACTATAAAATATTTGTTCAAGCTTTATGACGGCGCTTGCATCGAGAGTGTTTTTATGAAGTATAATCACGGAAATACTCTTTGCATTTCGAGTCAGGTAGGATGCCGTATGGGATGCAAATTCTGCGCTTCGACAATAGGCGGCAGAGTTCGCGATCTTTTGCCGTCGGAGCTGCTCGGGCAAGTCATAGCCGCCGAGAAGGATAGCGGCGAGCGCATATCCAATATCGTTATGATGGGCATTGGCGAGCCGCTGGATAACTATGACAATGTAATAAAATTTTTAAAGCTGGTGAACGCCGAGGGCGGTCTTAATATAGGCTACCGCCATATTTCGCTTTCCACCTGCGGTGTCGTTCCGGGGATACTTAAGCTTGCCGAGGAGGAATTCCCCTTGACGCTTTCTATATCTCTTCACGCCGCAAATGATGAGAAGCGCTCGGAGATAATGCCGGTCAATAATAAATGGAAGATAGCCGAGCTGCTCTCCGCTTGCGTTGCATACTATAAAAAGACGGGAAGAAGAATATCCTTCGAATACACTTTGATATCGGGTAAAAACGATAGCGAAGCGGATGCGGCAGAGCTTGGAAAGCTCCTGAAAGCCGCTTTCCGAGGAACGGGCGCACCGATTCACGTCAATCTTATCCGCGTGAACGAGGTTGCGGAAACAGGCTTCAAAAAGGGAAGCGAGGCTTCGATAAAGCTCTTTGCGGAAAAGCTCTCCGAGTTTGGCATAGTTGCTACTCTCAGACGCCGACTCGGCTCGGACGTAAACGCCGCTTGCGGTCAGCTTCGCCGATCGTCCTTGCAAAATAAGCCTTCAAATTGAAAGAAAAAGAGGAAACACCTTGATAATTGAAAAGCTTGGAAAGGTAATAAAGGGTCTTGGCGGACTCTATAACGTAAGAGTAGAGAATGACTCGGGTGAGGTAGAAATATATACCTGCCGCGCGAAGGGTACGCTTCATAAAAATGAAGAAAAGCTCTATATCGGCGATAACGTTCGTATAACTATAGACGATGAAACACCGGACGGTATCGTAATATCCGACGTTTGTGAAAGAAAAAATTCTCTTATCCGTCCGCCTATGGCAAATCTTGATTATCTGTTTATAGTTTTTGCCGCGAAAAAGCCGATGCCCGTGCTTGAGGTAGTCGATAAGCTTATCGCAATAGCGATACATAACAGTATTAAGCCCGTAGTCATAGTGACAAAGCAGGACCTCGGGGATAACCTCGCCAAAGAATACGCCGAGATATACGAGCGCGCGGGAATAGACACCTTCGTTACCTCGTCCGAAAGTAAAGAGGGCGTCGCCGAACTTTCAGAATACATAAAGAGTAATATAGCGTCGGGCGCTACGTCTGCATTTGCAGGCGCATCGGGTGTCGGAAAATCAACGCTTATGAACGCGCTTTTTCCCGAGCTCGAGCTTATGACGTCCGAGATATCCAAGAAAATAGAACGAGGCAGGCACACGACCCGCCACGTTGAAATATTTGATATAAACGGAAAGGGTGAGAGCGCAGGCTTCCTTGCGGATACACCTGGATTCTCGCTCGTTGATTTTGCGAGATTTGATTTCTTCTCTGTCGAAGACCTTCCGTCAACCTTCCCCGATATACTTCCGTTCGCTGTCGGCTGCACGTATGCGGACTGCGCCCACGTAGGCGAGGGAATTGCCGATTGCGCCGTGGCTCGCGCCGCTGCCGAAGGTAAGATAGCGGAAACAAGACTCGAGTCATACCGAAGTATATACCGAATACTAAAAGAGAAGAAGAATCAATATTGATCTGCACGTTTAATACTAAATACAATTATTATAAACAGTAAGAATGAGGCTTACCGCCGCAAAAAGCATTGGTAAGCCTCGTTTTTAATATTTATTTGATTAGTAATAAATAGGAAGATTTTGAATGTTATTCTTCAATGATACCTTCATTTGAAACAGTCTTCCACGTGGAAACGGTTATATACTTCGTGCCTTCGATAAAGCTGTTTTCCATTCGTGCTTCATCGTATTCCTTCATTTGAACGAACGCAGCAGTGAATTTGAAGCTGTCAGCATCAAGACCGATAAGAGATTTATCGATAGCTATTTCGATAACGTATCCGGTATTATTATTTCTGTCAAAGTCCTCGCTCGGAGCTGAGGTGATTATCTCACCGTCGACCCTGACGTTTGCGCTTATCATTCCCGGGAGCGCTGTCGCTGTCCATTCGTTACCCTGCGCATTGGGAACGTAAGTTCCGAGTCGCAGTTCACCGTCAGCTATCGGATTTATTCTTATAGAATAGCAGCCCTCGGCAAGATCTGTCTGATCCTTGTTGCAAATGTAAAGCTCTACTGCGGTGCTTCTGCCCTGGGGCTTCGATGAATGATAAAACAGGTTTTTATCCTTTACCTCAAATGCAAAATAAACGTATTTGTCACCGATATAGGTATAAACGTCAGCGCTTCGCTCTCCGTATTTTTCAACGTCTACCGCCTCACCCGTTGTTTTATCAACTTCAGTTCCTTGAATATGAACGGAAGTGCATAGGTCGCGGAGCTCTTCACTGAGTGTGCCGTCAATCTTTATAAGCTCATCGCCCACACCTGGGGTGGTGTCAATCTTCATTTCGTTATAGGGAAGGAAAGGCTTTTCCTTGCTCGTTCCGAATACGCTGTAAACACCCTCGTGATTTCCGAGAAGCATAATTTCGCTGATGCGGCAGCTCTCAGCTCTGTCCGTAGGATTCACGGTTATCTTTATTGAGTTTATCTCAAGCTTTGCAAACTCCGCGATAGCAGCGCCGCCGGGACGGAGCTGATTAACCTTTGTTTCACCCTTTGCCAAAAGATACGACGTAGGAATAAGGTGATCGTCGAAATTGAACCCGATATCTTCAATATATGCTGTGCCGTAGTAGTATTTTCCTGCGATAGCTTTCCGATAAGTAACCTCGATCCTTTCGATATTATCAAAGCTGTGAACATAATCGTAGGAATTGTAAATAAGTATCGCGCGGGCCGTCACGTAGTCGTCAAATTCAAAGCTGAGAACGGTGCGCTCGGTAAACTCGAACTCTGAGCTTCCATCGTTTTCGCGCAGGGTTATAAGTCCGTCCGTAAGCGTTTTTGCATTACCGACAGAACCGTCGCTTTCGATAGTGAACGTCGCGCCGTCTATAAGGTTTTCATACTCCGAGGATGCTTTTGGCAGCGGCTGAATATCCTTCGAGGGACCGTTGGCTCTCATAATATAGTCGCCGTTGTCATTGTATACCCACCTAACCTCAGCCATGCCGAAATAACGTCTGATATAAGTAGTATCCGAGTTTATAGTATACGTATGATAGCCGATAAAGAGCTCTCCGTCCGCCTCAAAGAAGCAATGGTGTCCCGAGGAATGAATATCCCAGAGCTCACCGGGAGTTATAACGAAGCCGCCGTCATCGGGCTGCAGCTTAGTGAATGGACCGAGAGGACTGTCACCGATAGCTTGGATAACGGAGTAGAGCTTGTCGTTAGTGTCGCCTATTGAAAGCGTGAGGTAATACTTACCGTTATCTATTCCGTCGTCGGTTTTATCCTTATAATAAAGGAAGGGACCCTCGTCAATTTTGTTAGTGGTAGTGAAGTTCAGAGCCTCGGTTTTATCTATGGTAGTATAACCGTAGGCAGAAAGAGGAGTTGTGGTAGAATAATCGGGGCTGACCCAGTCCTTCATCTTAACGCCCCATGCGTCGTTTGATTTATCCGCGGTCCTATTACGCACCATATAGAGGTATTTGTCCCCGCTTACGGGGTCAATGTAAGGCGATGCATCGATAAAGCCGCGTCTATCCTTATAAAGATCACCGTATGAATGGTCTGCGTAAAGTCCAAGTCCCTTGAGCTTCTCGATTTCAAAGCAGGTAGTGGAGGCGTCTATCTGATCGCCGTTTGCGTTAGTACCGGAGAAATGAGTGTAAGGACCGGTTATTTCTTTACTGAAGGCTATGGCAAGGCGGAACATTCCGCTAGAGTCCTTTGCGCTGAATGCAAGAACGTAAAGCCCTTTTCCCCCTTCGTTCTCAGAGCCTAAATAGTAGCTCCAATCTGCATCCGCGTCGTATGAGATCTGAGGTGCCCATAAGTTTTCAACGCCGAAGAAATCCTCGGGCGGCGTATATATCTTTCCAAGATATCCCCAGGTCGTAAAGTTTTTCGTACGCCAAAGCTCGAAATACTTTCCGCTTGTAGTTCCCGTAACGTAAAACCAACCGCCATCAGCCTCCTCTCGGTAGTAAACCGTGGGGTCGCCGAGACCTATATCATAATCGTTAGCATAAAAAAGCTTGGAATTGTATTTACTCGAGCCCTTATCCGAGTAATCAAAATGAGGAATATCCGTGTCCTCAAGATAAATTGATTCTTCCTCGGGGGGCTCTGTATTATCGGTGTCATCGCTGCTGTCGTTGTTATCATTATTATTGCTATTATCGTTGTTATTGTCATTGCCGTCATCATCCTCGGTGACGCCGCTATTATCTCCGCTGCCAGAGTTGCCGCTATCCGAGCTGTTTTCGCCGTCATCATCGGAAACGCCACCTGAGCCCGAGCTACCGCCGTTTTCATCGGGCTTTGGATTCTTGTTCGAAGAATCATCCTTATTATTTGCGTTATCTTTGCCGCCTTCGGTTGAAACGTCACCGTTATCACCCGAATCGGGATTTAAAGCATCGAGAAGCTTGCATCCCGTGAAAGAGAGGATAAGCGCAAACGCAAGCGCAAGTATAAAAATTATCTTGAAATGTTTTTTCATTGGATACCTCTATAAATTTTTAATATAGATTATAAAATAATTATAACACATTATATGGCTTTTTTCAACCTAAAAAGTTGTTTTTAATAAACGAAGAAAAAAACAAAAGAAAATTTTAAAAAACTATTGACAAATGAAAAACTATTTGATATAATACCATAGGTATCCTAAGACAGCAGGTTCCGGTAAAAGCAAAAGCTTTCCTGCCGAGGTGACAACGATAGCATAAATATGATATTTGTTCGTCCTTTCTCGGCTTGCGTTATGCGCTTTTGTCGGAAGGGATTTTTTGTTTTAAAATTTATGGAGGTAGAATAATGCCAAGCAATAAGATTCTTGAAGAAAAGAAACAAGTCGTAGAATCACTTGCCGCAAAGCTTAAGACAGCTGTATCAGGCGTGCTTGTGAAATACGAAGGCATTAAGGTAGCTGAAGATACAGAACTTCGTAACGCTCTCCGTAAGGCAGGCGTTGAGTATACTGTTATGAAGAATACTCTTACCGGCAAGGCTTGCGATCTCGCAGGTTACGGTGATATGAAGCAGTACCTTAGTGGTATGACTGCTATTGCAGTAAGCCAGGATGATCCTATCGCTCCCGCAAAGATTATGAAGGAGTATGCAGATAAGATCGAGTGCTTTGAAATCAAGGCAGGCTTTGTAGATGGCGGTGTAATCGATCAGGCAGGCGTTGAGTCCCTCGCAGCAACACCTTCTAAGGAAGTTCTCGTTGCAAAGATGATGGGCAGCCTTATGTCCTCTCTTTACGGATTCGCTTACGTACTTCAGGGCAAGATCGACAAGGAAAATGGCGACGGTGCCGAAGCTCCTGCAGAAGCTTAATTACTGCAAACAACTATTAATTGTATAAAATTTTGTTTAAATAATTGGAGGAATCTAAAATGAATGAAAAGTCTACTCAGATCCTTGAACTTGTAAAGGGTCTTACAATTCTTGAACTCGCAGATCTCGTTAAAGCACTTGAGGAGGAATTCGGCGTATCCGCAGCTCCCGTAGCAGTTGCAGCAGCTCCCGGCGCAGCTCCCGCAGCAGCAGTTGAGGAGAAGACTGAGTTCGACGTAGTTCTTAAGTCTGCAGGCGCTAACAAGCTCGCAGTTATCAAGGTAGCTCGTGAGATCACCGGTCTTGGTCTTAAGGATGCTAAGGACCTCGTTGAGGCAGCTCCCAAGACTATCAAGGAAGCAGTTTCCAAGGAAGATGCTGATAAGATCGCTGAACAGCTTAAGGCTGCTGGCGCAGAAGTTGAAATTAAGTAATTTTCTATCTTCTAAAATTTTGAGTGTGGCAACCTGCGCGCCACACTCTTTCTTTTTTGGCTTTCATATTTTGGCATAATCTTTTCCTCGCTCCCACTCGACGTAGGTAACTACGCCTTCGGGTCACGATGAAAACATTCTGCTCAAAATCTGTTCGCCAAAACTCTCTATCGGGCTTTTGTATTTCTGTATAAATCTTCGTTCGCTCCCACTCGACGTAGGTAACTTTCGCCTTCGGGTCGCGAGCAAAGATTTCTTCTAGAAATCCATTCGCCAAAACTCTCAATCGAACTTTAGTATTTTGGTATGAACTTTCGTTCCACTCGACGTAGGTAACTTTCGGCTCTGGGTCACGATGAAAACATTCTGCTCAAAATCTGTTGCCAAAACTCTCAATCGAACTTTAGTATTTTGGTATGAACTTTCGCTCCCACTCGACGTAGGTAACTTTCGCCTTCGGGTCGCGAGCAAAGATTTCTTCTGGAAATCCATTCGCCAAAACTCTCAATCGAACTTTAGTATTTTGGTATGAACTTTCGTTCCGCTCGACGTAGGTTACTTTTGCCTTCGGGTCACGATAAAAACATTCTACTCAAAATCTGTTTTACCCAAACTCTTTATTTGGCAAATGCGCGGGGAAATGTAAATTATAGTTTTCATAAACTGCATAAAGATAATAAAAATGACACTTTTTCGTGCAATATAAAATGATTGCACCGTATAGAAAAAAGTGTCATTTTTATTTATTGATTATGGTTGTTGATTTTCTGTTTTTCTCTGCTCAAGATATCTTTTTCTCACGGTTGTGAGGAAGGTCTGAACCCGCTCTGATTGATAATCGCGGTAGGTCCACGGCAGCTTCTGCCAAGCGCCTCTTGCGTAATAAAGCGTAAGCTCCGTGTAGATTCCGTCCTTCAAGGGGATTCTGAATCCTGTCTTTTTTGTGGTCGCGAGAAGAAGTCTTCCGTGACTTAGGAATCCGGGGTCGAGATTGACCTTGCGGTTTCCGTCGATACTGAAATCGGCTTCGACCGAGTTTGTGAAGGTTTTGATATCTGCTTGCATCGTAGGGTCAACAAGACGCTCAAAGCTGACTATTCTACGGCGTGCCTCGCCGCCGAGCTCTTCGTCATAATAGCTCGAAAACTCGTTCGTGAATGAAAATTCTTCCGTCATAAAATCGGCAGGTCCGAATTTATCTGTCATGATCTTCAAAGCGCGCTCGAAATTCTCATCCGTGTTATAAATAAAGCCGATGATCAGCTTTTCATTTTCAAAATCTAAAGCAGCTCCCATAGTTATTCCTTTATATATATTAATGAAGAAAATATTTATTCGGTCAGTCAAATAGGTCTGTGCTGAGATATCGGTCTATTCCGTCGGGGAAAACCGTAACTATGTCAAGACCTTGGCTTGATTCCCGTCTTGCAACAGTGAGCAAAGCGGAAAGCGCCGCTCCCGAGGAAATACCTATTCCAAGTCCGAGGGTTGCTCCCGATTCCTTTGTCATTTTGTATGCATCGGCATCGGTAACGCGGATGACCTCGTCGTAAATATCGGTGTTCAGCACCTTGGGAATGAAGTTTGCGCCGATACCCTGTATCTTGTGAGGAGCGGCATTTCCGCCCGAGAGAAGGGGAGAGCCGTCGGGCTCTACCGCTATAACCTTCGTGTTTTTGGAAATACCCTTGAGATACTCCCCGATACCCGAAAGCGTACCGCCCGTACCTACCGTTGCTATGAAAATATCGGGGCATTTGCCAAGATCGGATACGATCTCGGGACCCGTTGATTTAATATGCGAAATTTTGTTGTTAACGTTATCAAACTGCGAGGGAATAAAAGAGTTCGGTATTTCAGATTTTAGCTCGTTTGCGCGGTCAATAGAGCCCTTCATACCGAGCGCTGCGGGAGTGAGAACGACCTCTGCGCCATACGCCGCCATAAGGATACGGCGCTCTCTTGACATACTGTCAGGCATAACGATTATAGACGAATAACCGCGGGATGCGGCAATAGCGGCAATAGCTATGCCCGTGTTTCCCGAAGTTGGCTCGATTATTGTTCCGCCGGGGCGAAGCTCGCCGCTTTTTTCCGCGGCGTTTATCATCTCAAGCGCCGCTCTTGCCTTAATGCTTCCCGTGGGGTTAAAGAGCTCGACCTTTGCGTACAACCTACACTGTAAATTATATTTTACTTCGAGCTTTTTCAGGCGCAAAAGAGGTGTTTTGCCGATAAGCTCATCGATGCTTTCGAAAATTTTACTCATAAATTTCCTTTTAAACTTATAATATTAATTCAAAGGCTGCCGCAAAAAAATATACGGCAGCCAATGCTTTATGTTGTCTTTGGGGCTATGCTCCGAATTTGTTAAAATCAGTCTGCCTTGCTATCCGATGATGAGGAAGCGACATCACCCGTCGAAGCGGGAGCGGGGAGGGCAGAGCTATCGGTTGAGGGAACGGGTTTTGCATCGTTTGTGAAATTTAAATCACCGTCATCTCCGCCTTTTGCGCGCTTAGCACCATCTTCGGCTTTGTGCTTTTCGCTTTCCTCGACGAAGGCGTCTATTTCCTCGAGCCTTTTTTCATGCTCTTCCTCGGCAATGCGGTTTCTTTCATCGATTTTAGCCTGCTTGGCATCGCGTTTAGCCTCGAGCCTTGCATCCTCTTCGGCTCTGAGCTTTTCGCTCTCCTCGATAAAGGTATCTATCTCGTCGAGCCTCTTCTCGTGCTCTTCTTCCGCAATGCGATCCTTTTCGTCGCGCTTGGCATCGCGTTTTGCGCGCTTAGCATCGCGTTTAGCCTGCTTAGCATCGCGCTTTTCCTGCTTTTCAGCCTCAAGGCGAGCTAATGCGCGGCGCATCTTGTCAAGCTCCTCGTTACGCACCATTCCAACAGGGGCAACGTCCTCGCGGATATAATCCGACTGAACCTCGCTGATAATGCTCTGATCTGTAACGTATTTGCTGAATGGCCAGAAGGACTTCTTGTAGCTTACTATGCTGCGAGTAGGCATACCGAAATGAACGATTTCCTTGAATTTGCAGGTTGCCTTGTCGTATGACTCATAGTAAGTAAGGCTTTTTGAGACAAGCTCGGTAGTGGAGTCTTTTCTGTTAATAGGAGTCTTGATAGAATATTTAGCTCCGCGGTATTTGCAAAGGTAAATATATCTGTCATTATACTCGGAAATGGCAGAAACGTCATGCGCGAGCTTGTGAAGATTCTTGCCGTAAAGGTCGGTGGTATAGAGCGAGTATCCGAGACCTGACTCATTGTCATCGGTAGGACCGAGATAATCGCGCTTGAGATAATAGATCTTCTCGTCATCGATAATGATGCGTGAAAGATCGTCAACGTCTGAAGCAATGCGGGTATCACCCGTACCGTCGCTTCTTACGACCTTAAGGTCGCCGTTGGTAGCGATATAATAAATATAACCGTTGAGCATCTTAACGAGCTTCTCGAATCTTGATGCTACGAGCATATTCTTCGAGCCGTCCATGCTGACCTTCATAAGGCAGGTATTTACGCCCTCGCCGTTGATATAATAGAGCCAACCCGAGCTGTATGTGCATATTCTACCGGGGTTTTCCATTATCTCGCATCTGTCCGTACCGTCGAGGTTAGCGGAATAAAGTCGTTTATCATGCTCTGTACCTACGATATAGAATACCTTATTACCGTGCGTGGTATAGAAAGCGCTGATATTTTCATCGATAAGATGAGGCTCCGCGGTCTTGATATCGATGGAATAGATATCCATATTATACATATTGGGAACTCTGAGCGAGTAAATGATCTTACCGTCCTTAACGTCGTGAATAACGCAGTTGGAGTCGAGGATTTCGGTGCTCTCCTCGGTTTCGATATCGTAAACGCGGAAGGAGGGGAACTGGCAACCGTGCTCGACGGTCGTATAGAATATCTTATCGTCGTAGTAGTCCATAATGTCAACTACCTCGGGTAGAATTACCTTCGAGGTAACGTTGTCCATATCGACGAGAACTATCGAGTAGTTGTTTGCTCTGTTAATGCTCGGGCTCGATGTCTTTTTCTTTTTCTTCTTTTTGCCGAAGCAACCGGGCTTAACCGTTTCTTCTCTGAGCTTTTTACGGATGAAGAACTTAGTCTTGTCCGAAGAATAGAAGACGGGCTTCGGATGGCGGTTAACGTAGTCACCCGAGGGAGCTTCGTCAAGAATCTTAACGTTAGCCGAATAATCGAGGCTGGTCGTATCGTAGCAGCAGATGCTTACGTCGTTTCTTATGAAGAATATTCTGCTACCGAAGCTGTGTATGATATCCGACACCATAGTAAGCGCGGGCGCGCCCGAGGGCGTACCGTTGAATATCTCATAGAGGGACATCGTACGAGGAGAAGCGGGCGCGGGATTTTCCGCATCAAACGTATAAGCCGCATCGCGTCTGACAACGTAGAATTTGCCGGCCATTTCGGCAAGCTCGTCATTGAACTTGAATATCATCGAGTTATCGTCGATGTACTTATCGGAATCCTTATATCCGTGAATAGCGCAGAAAAGGTGGAGCGCATTGTCGATATTACCGTAGCGGAGAAGAGCCATAGCCTTTCTGTACGTCTTCTCGGCATCTATACCGACCTTGCGTATCTTAGCCGCGAGCTTTGCGTCCTTAAGCTCCTTAGCCTTCTGATAGCCGGGAATGTCCTCAATATTAGAGGTAGCCTTAACGTTATTTATCTTTTCAACGAACACAGCGAATGTGCGCTCGAGATCGGCAACGATATGAGGATCGGCACCGAAGCGCTTTGCGAGCATGATATCCTTTGAGAGCGTTCTGAGAATAGACTCGCGCTTCTCAACGATAGCGTGCGTAATGGTTGAATAGAGATCAACGTACTCGAAAAGATCCGAGATATCGTCGCTCTTATAGTTATCGATTATCTCAACCTCAAGAACGTCAAGACCCTCGATCTTCTTTGTAACGGGGATAGCGACGCATCTGAAATGAAGCAGATATGTAATAGGATCTGCAGAGAACTTGATCTTGCAAGCCTCTGCGATTGAATCGAGCGTAGGAATGGAAAGGTTAGCGTTAAGGGCAAACTCTCTCCAATTATAATCGCTGCAGAAGTTATCAAAGTATATAATACCCGCGCCGGAGGAGGTAACAGCGTCAGCTATTCTTCTGTCATCTTCAGTTTGTTTCTGCTCGTGCTTAGCGAAGTCGAGCGGTCTTAAAATTCTCGTAGGAACGGCGTTACCGCAGGAATGGCAGGTAACAGCCCTTGCATCCTCTGCGTAATCAAGCACCGCAGGGCAGTAAGGACATACTCCCGAGAGAATCAGTTTATTTTCATTCATTGGATATTCCTCCTCAAAAGAATGGAATTGATATATAAATCAGGCCGATGCAAGCGGAAAAGGTCGAAAATTCCAATCCGAATGCACGCAACAATACACCTATTATCCATAATTATAACATTATTATTATTTAATGTCAAGTTATGTTTGACAAAAAATTATAAATTTTATATATATAATAATAGTTTTTGCGAAGATATAGAGTAAAATGACCCCATAGGAGAAATAAGAATTATGCAAAAAACGCAAAAATCAACAAAAACCGAGCAAAAAAATTGCATTACCGTGAAAAACGGATAAAAAAGTGATAGATTATGCAAAAAAAATGTTATATAGTAAATTGAAGCGCGAAAATCTCTGTATAAGCGCGTTTTGAATAAAAAAGACTTGAAATGCAAAAAGAAATGTGTTATACTTTCAAATATATAATTTTCGGGAAGCAAGGAAAAAAGAAAAATGTATAAAATTCTTGAAAAACGTGAGCTGAACGCCACGGTGACAATGATGAATATTGAAGCTCCCCTCGTTGCTAAGCACGCAGAGCCGGGGCAGTTTATAATTTTGAGAGCCGATGAGGAGGGGGAGAGAATTCCTCTTACGATCGCGGACTATGACAGAGAGCGCGGAACGGTTAAAATAATCTTTCAGACGGTAGGCGCATCTACCCTTCGTCTTTCGAAGAAGAACGTCGGAGATACCGTAGCGAGCTTTGCGGGGCCGCTCGGCGTTCCCACCGAAACCGAGGGACTGAAAAACGTTTGTATCGTTGGCGGAGGTGTCGGCTGCGCCATTGCTCTTCCGATAGCGGCAAAGCTTCACGAAGCGGGCTGCAAGGTAACGTCTGTTATTGGCTTCAGAAGCCGTGACCTCGTCATCCTCGAGGATGAGTTCTGTGCGGCATCGGATAAGCTTTACGTTATGACGGATGACGGAAGCTACGGCAGAGAGGGAAACGTATGCGTTCCCCTGAAGGAAATGCTTGACGGCGGCGAGAAATTCGATAAGATAATAACTATCGGACCTCTCGTTATGATGAAGTTTGTAACCTTGACGGCAAAGGAGAGCGGCACGCCCTGCGTCGTATCTATGAACCCTATAATGATAGACGGAACGGGAATGTGCGGCGGCTGCAGATTAACTCTCAACAGGGACGGAAAGAAAGTAACCAAGTTCGCGTGCGTTGACGGGCCTGAGTTCAACGGATACGAGGTTGACTTTGACGAGGCTATACAGAGGTCGGGAATGTACCGCGCCTTTGAGCGCCACGCATACGAGCGCGAGTGCAATCTCTTAAAGAAGGAGAGCAGCAATGGCAATTAATAAAAATGAAAGGCAGCCGATGCCAACGAGAGACCCCGAGGTAAGGAGTCACGATTTTCTTGAGGTAGCCGAGGGCTATACGGAAGAGATGGCTCTTGCCGAGGCAGCAAGATGCTTAGGGTGCAAAAATATGCCCTGCGTCAGCGGCTGTCCTGTAAACATTCATATCCCCGAATTTATAGCAAAGCTTAAGGAGCTTGACTTCGAAGGCGCATACCGTGTCATAAATAAGTCTTCAAGTCTGCCCGCGGTATGCGGCAGAGTATGCCCTCAGGAAACCCAGTGTGAGGCTAAGTGTATACGCGGCATTAAGGGTGAGCCCGTAGCTATCGGAAGACTCGAAAGATTCGTTGCCGATTGGCATAACGAGCATAATACCGAAACCGCAGAGAAGCCGGAGTCAAACGGAATGCGCGTAGCTATCATAGGCTCGGGACCTTCGGGACTTGCGGCTGCAGGCGATCTTGCGAGAGCGGGATACGCGGTAACCGTCTTTGAAGCGTTGCATACGGAGGGGGGCGTGTTAGTTTATGGCATACCCGAGTTCAGACTTCCAAAGAGAATAGTTAAGACCGAGGTCGAGAGTCTTAAGGCTCTCGGAGTCGAGTTCTTGACGAATATCGTAATTGGAAAAACTCTCACGGTATCGGAGCTCTTCGGGATGGGCTATCGCGCTGTTTATATTGGCACGGGTGCGGGTCTTCCGAGCTTTATGGGCATTCCGGGCGAGTCGCTTTGCGGCGTATATTCCGCCAATGAGTTCTTAACGAGATGTAACCTTATGAAAGCATATGACAGTGAAACCACAACTCCCGTAATGAAGGGCGGTAAAGTTGCCGTTGTCGGTGGCGGAAACGTCGCTATGGATGCGGCGCGTGTTGCGCTTCGCCTCGGTGCAGATAAGGTTTATATCGTCTACCGCAGATCTATGGATGAGCTTCCCGCGAGAAGGGAAGAGGTGGAGCACGCTATGGAAGAGGGTATTGAGTTTATGCTCCTCTCAAATCCTACCGAAATTATAGGATACAATAATCCCGACGATAAACGCGACCCGAAGAACGGCTTTGTTACGGGTATCAAGTGCGTCAAAATGGAGCTCGGCGAGCCCGACGAGCGCGGCAGACGCTCACCGAAGCCTATCGCGGATAGCGAGTTTACGCTTGACGTGGATACCGTTATTATGTCTATCGGAACGTCGCCTAACCCTCTTATCAAGTCTACCACCGAAGGACTTGACGTGAATGCGAGAGGCGGTATTATAGTTGACGGCGCAACGGGTAAGACCTCGCTTGACGGTGTCTATGCAGGCGGCGACGCGGTCACGGGCGCGGCAACAGTTATCTCCGCTATGGGCGCAGGTAAGCTCGCCGCAAAAGCCATTGATGAATACTTAAAATCCTCGGATATGTAAACAATCATATAAAAAAAGCAGATTTGTTCGTTTTTGTTTGAACTGAATCTGCTTTTTTTATTATTCAGAATTTGCATCATTTAAACAACTGACAAGCTTGATAACTATCTCTCTTTGATCATTTGATAGCGGGGTGATATCCAGCATTATTTTTTCATCGTTAGACAGAAGATAATCGGTGCTGACGTGAAAAATGTTTGACATTTCAACAATATTGCCGACAGATGGCATGGATAGTGACATTTCCCATGAGTTTACGGCGCTTCTGGAAATACCGAGTCTTTTTGCGAGATAGGTCTGTGTATATCCTGACTTGTCGCGCAGATAGCGTATTTTATCTCCGATATTGTGAATCATTTGCTTACCCCCATGATTTGGTTTATTTATATTGTATATTATCACGAATGATTTTGCCCTATCATTAATGATAATTAACACTTGACAAAATTGATAATAAGTGATAGAATATATTTATCTTTTAAAAAAATCTTTTAAGGAGATTGAAAAATGAAAAAGAGAATTATCAGTTTGATAGTGACATTATGTCTTTTGTTCTCATTTGTTCCCATGGCGATTTTTGCCGAAGATATCGGTGAAACCAACCTTGCGAGCAATGAAAGTGTTACCCCGATAGCGGGTGACTGGAGCTATGAGGCATGCGACGGCGGCGTAACCCTTACCGAGTATAACGGTAATTCGGGCGACGTATACGTTCCGGCAAAGCTCACCGTAGAAGGTGAGGAGCTTGCCGTAGTAAAGCTCGGAGCATCTCTCTTCGAGAATAACGATGCTGTAAACAGCGTAACGCTTGCGGCAGGCATTCTCGAGATAGCAGATCGCGCATTCTACGATTGCGATAACCTCGTTTGCGTACTTCTTCCCGAGTCGCTTACGGTTATTGGCGAGTCTGCGTTCTATTCCTGCGATAGCTTCAATTCCGTTATTCTTTACGATAATATCGAGAGCATCGGAGCTGATGCCTTTGGCGATTGTCAGAAGCTCACCGTATGGTGCAACGAGGGAACTGTTGGATATAATTATGCTGTATCAAACGGAATTTCCTACGAGATACTCAACCCTGCCGTCTCTCCCGAAACGGTAGTTCTTGACGGTATCACCTATTACATACAGAACGGTGAAGCATACGCTATCGACGCGGATGACTCTCTTACCTCTGCAGTCATCCCCGCATACGTAAACGGCTACCCCGTAACCGAGCTTCGTGAGATATTCAACGAGCATAAGAATATCGAGAGCGTTACGCTTCCCAGCACTTTAACTAAAATAAGCGACCATGCATTTTACTTTGCAACGAAGCTTGAAAGTGTTAATCTTTCCGAAGCTGTAACTGAGATTGGCGATAGCGCTTTTGCAGGATGCTCGAAACTTTCTGTAATTAATCTTCCCGAGGGATTGACGTCAATCGGCAGCCTCGCGTTCCATAGCTGCTCCGCTCTTACGAGCATTGCGCTTCCGTCCACTCTTAAGAGCATTGGAAACTACGCCTTTGCTTACTGTGACGGTTTGTCGCTCGTTACCGTTCCCGACGGTGTAACGACCATTCCCTCGAATGCATTCTACGATTGCGTAAATCTTATCCGCGTAGTTCTTCCCGAAGCGGTAACTACTATCGGTTCAAATGCGTTCTACGGCTGCTCAGGTCTTGAGAATATCGTTATTCCCGCAAGCGTTAGCAGAATGTATACCGATTCCTTCTCCGCTAGCACGATTCTTGCGGTATATGAGGGCTCTTATGCTCATAATTTTGCCGATGCAAACGAGCTTTCTTATGCTATATATGACGGTATTAATCTCCCCGGCACTTACGTTGTTAACGGCATAACCTATATCATCCACGATGATAAGGCTATCGCGGTAGACTGTGATAAATCTCTCACCGAGGTTACGATTCCCGCGAGCGTTGGCGGATATCCCGTAGTCGAGCTTCGTGAAACCTTCAAGGACGCAAAGAAGCTTACGAAGGTAACGCTCCCCGAGGGACTCGAGATTATCGGAAACCACGCATTCTATTTTGCAACAAAACTTACCGAGGTAAAAGTTCCTTCCACCCTCAAATCGGTAGGGAACTCTGCTTTTGCAGGCTGCTCAAGACTCTCGGCTATCACTCTCCCGCAAGGACTTACGTCGATAGGCAGCCTTGCATTCCATAGCTGCTCGGGTCTTACCGCTATCAATCTTCCCGATTCACTTGCGAAACTTGATTCCTACGCCTTTGCATATTGCGACGGCTTGACCTCAGTTGCAATTCCCGCAGGTATAACCGCTGTTCCTAACAATGCCTTTTATGATTGTACCAACCTTTCCGAGGTAACTCTTCCCGAGGGACTCAAATCAATAGGCTCAAACGCCTTCTACGGATGCAGAAAGCTTATTAATATTGTTATCCCCGAAGGTCTTACCTCTATGCGTACCGATTCCTTCTCATCTGTCACTATTATGACGGTTTATGAGAACTCTTACGCGCATACCTTCGCAACCGAGCACCGACTTCCGATTTCAATCTTTAACGGCTCCGTATCAACCGATACCTACGTTATCGGCGGCGTAACCTACTTCGTGGCAAACGGAGAGGCAATAGCAATAGGCGCGGATAAAACTCTTACCGAGATAGAGGTAGTAAGCGAAGTAAACGGCTGCCCCGTAACAGCGCTTAATGAAACCTTCAAGGATTGCACGAAACTTACCAAGGTAACCCTTCCCGAAACGCTTACTTCGATAGGCAACTATGCGTTCTATCAATGCAACAATCTTACCTCGGTGAATATCCCCGAGTCGGTAACTAAGATAGGCAGCTATGCGTTC